>CAUEKH010000215.1 GCA_959018155.1 uncultured Hungatella sp. | reverse complement strand
GGGAGGCAACCTGACCGATACTCTCCCCCGTAATCAGTGCCTGGGAACCACTCTCAGCCGCCAGACGCTCTGCAATCCGCATCATATAACGGCGCATGATAATGGTCAGTTCCTCGTGCGGGCACTGATCGTAGATATATAACTGGATGTCCGTAAAATTGACAATGTGTAAATGAATCGGTCCTGAATACCGGGAAACCAGCTTTGCCAGGTCAACCACCTTCTGCTTCGCCCGCTCGCTCGTATATGGCGGCGCGTGGAAATACACGGCGTCGATCTTGACTCCGCGCTTGGCGATCATGTATCCTGCCACCGGGCTGTCAATCCCGCCGGAGAGCAGAAGCATGGCCTTTCCGTTGGTACCGACCGGCATTCCGCCCGGCCCCGGGATAATATGGGAGTAAATATTAATCCTGTTCCGGACCTCCACATGAAGCATCACGTCCGGGTGATGGACGTCCACCCTGGTTTCCGGGAACTCATCGAGAATCACTTCCCCTAAATCCCGGTTGATCTGCTCGGAATTGACCGGGTATTTTTTGTTGCCTCTTCTGGCATTTACCTTGAAGGTGAAATTCTTATCCTCGTAAGCTTCCGCCACGTAGGCTACTACCTGCTTTTTCAAATCTTCATAGCCGTTATCGTCCACCTGAACCATCGGGCAGATAGCCGCAATTCCAAAAATCCGTTTTAAGGCGTCAACCACCTCATCGTAGTCGTAATCCGATTCCGCATTCGCATAAATACGGCCCGACTCCTTGACTACAACGAAATCTCCATCCAAATCTTTTAAGGCGTGGCGAATCTGGGTCACAAGAGCGTCCTCGAACATGTAGCGGTTCTTTCCCTTGACGCCAATCTCCGCATATTTAATCAAAAATGACTTATATTGCATTTCTTATCCTTTCTATCCTCTCTGATACCTTCTCAGTACCGGAAGCAGGTTTTTCAGTGTCTCGATACAGTAATCCACTTCCTCCCTTGTGTTAAACATTCCAAAGCTGAACCGGAGGGTGGAATCTAACAGTTCCGGCTTTACGCCGATCCCTTTTAAAGTGCCGCTGACCGCCGGATGATTGGACGAACAGGCGGAACCGGAGGAAACGTAGATGCCCTTCTCCTCCAGCGCGTGAAGCAACACCTCGCTCCTCGTCCCAGCAAAGCTGGCGCTTACAATCTGGGGCGCAGAAGCCTGTCCCGGAAGGGAGTTGACCGTCGTTCCCTCTATCTCTCCGAGGCGCTCTATCATGTAATCTTTCAGGCCGTACAGCTTTTCCATCTTAGCCGCATGGTCGCGGTACATCTCCTTTGCCGCGACGCCGAGAGCAGCGATACCGGGAACATTTTCCGTGCCGGAACGCATACCGCGCTGCTGGCCGCCGCCGTAAATCAGCGGTTTTATTTTCACCCGTTCATCGACGTATAAGAAGCCGACGCCCTTAGGCGCATGGATCTTATGGCCGCTGACAGACAGTAAATCAATTCCCTGGCGTTTCGGACGGATGACGAATTTCCCGTACCCCTGGATTGCGTCGACATGGAACAGAATCTGCGGATTCTTCTTTTTAATAACCTTTGAAATCTCCTCAATTGGCTCTACCGCGCCGATCTCGTTGTTCACGTACATAATGGACACAAGGATTGTCTCCGGGCGAATCGCCTCCTCCAAATCGTGAAGGCTGATATGGCCGTGGGAATCCACCGGCAGATACGTCACGTCAAAGCCCTGCTCCGTCAAAAATGCCAGCGGATTGTATACAGAAGCGTGCTCGATGGCCGTGCTGATAATGTGGTTTCCTGCTCTCCGATTCGCCATGGCCGTCTCAATCAGCGCCATATTATTGGATTCAGACCCGCCTGAGGTAAAAATAATTTCCTTCGGGGATACCCGAAGCGTCCCCGCAATTATTTCCGCCGCTTCCTTTATATACTGTTCCGCCGTCATCCCCATCTTATGCTTTGCTGACGGATTTCCGTAATCCTCCGTCATCACCTTCACCACGATGTCCTTCACGGAATCCAAAACCTTCGTCGTGGCTGAATTATCAAAATATACTTCCATTCTAAACTCTCCTTTTGCCGTGTTTCCTGCAACGCCGGGCCGCTTCCACTAATCTGGACTCCAACTACTCTGGGCTTCCAGTTCTCAGGACTCCCATTTCTCAGGACTCCCACTACTCAGGGCATCCATTTCTTCAGCCTTCCATCTGAAACATCAGCACAGCCAGTATGGCCATCCCGGCCGTCTCCGTCCGCAGAATCCGTCTTCCCAATGTCACCGGCTTCACGCCGTACGTTTCGGCCAAGGCTATCTCTTCATCCTCAAATCCGCCTTCCGGCCCGATGAAAACAGCGACGTTCATCCCCGGCTCCACCCCGGCGATAAACTCCTTCGTCGCCTTCATCCCCTCCGCGTGTTCGAAGGGAATCATTTTCTTATCAAATCCTTCTGTAAATGCCAGCGCTTCCTTAAATGTCATCACCCCGGAAACCTCCGGAATGACAATCCGTTTCGACTGCTTCGCCGCGCTCTCAGAGACCGCGTTCCAGCGGCGCACCCTGGCTTCCTCTTTTTTAGAATCCAGCTTCACCACTGTCCGTCTCGTCTCCACCGGCACCACCCGGTAGACGCCCAGTTCCACGGCCTTCTGGATAATCAGTTCCATCTTGTCCCCTTTCGGAAGCCCCTGAAACAGCCAGATTTTTACCGGCAGTTCCGTTCCTTCCTTCTCCTCCGAAAGGATTGAGGCGGTCACCGCTTCCCCTGTGACAGAAGCAATTTCACAGAGATAATCCCGGTCAACCCCGTTGCTGATCAGCACCTTTTCCCCGGGCCGCATCCGAAGCACATTTTTTATATGGTTCACATCAGGGCCCGTCACCGTGATCACGTCAGGGCCAATCTGTTCCTGTTTCACAAAAAAATGGTACATTTCACACCCCGTACTATTTCTTTCTGGCCGTCACAGACAGCCACTCGCCCTGATACGTTACCTCCAGCACCTCAAACGCGTCGTTGGCCGCGAATGCCTCCTTCACAGCCTCTTCCTTCAGATTAATAATTCCGGAAGTAATAAAGATTCCGCCCTTTTTCAAATGAACCGGGATCTCCTTCTGAAGCATAATAATCACATCTGCCAGAATGTTCGCCACAACCACGTCATACTTCTCGTAGCCAACCTCATCCTGGATTGCCTTATCATCAATAATATTTCCCTGTACCACCTTAAAAATCTCCGGCGCGATGCCGTTGGCTTCCATATTTTCATACACCGCGGTGATGGCGTTCTCATCGAGATCGGTGCCAAAGACTTCCTTTGCTCCCAGCTTTAACGCTGTGATCCCCAGAATTCCGCTGCCTGTTCCCACATCGAGAAGAACCGTCTCAGGCGTCACATATTTGCGAAGCTGGCGGATGCAAAGCTGAGTCGTCTCATGCTGGCCCGTTCCAAAAGCGGTCCCTGGGTCAATCTGAATCAGCAGCTTGTCCGCGTGCTCAGCCGGAATCTCCTCCCACGTCGGTTTGATCAGGATATCATCCACTGTAAATGGCTTAAAATACTGCTTCCAGTTATTGATCCAGTCCTTGTCCTCCGTCTCGCTCTCCACAATGGTGCGCTCGCCCAAATCCGTGAACATGGAAAGTTCCTCTAAGCCTTCCTCCACCTTTTTCAGCGTCTCCTCAACATCGTACGTATCATCGAGATAAAAGCTGACCCTGGCCACGCCCTCATCCGGCGGCAGTTCCGGAAGGATATCAATAAACATCCCCTTCGTCTCTTCCTCTGTCAACGGAACATTGTCCTCAATCTCAATTCCCTCGATACCGATTTCATCAAACATGCTGCTGACCAGATCCACAGCCTCCGTAGTCGTGGTCAGCGTAAATTTCTTCCATTTCATAAGAGTCACCTATCCTTTCACGATTTTCACAAAAAGGCACATCAGCACAATAAGAACGACGGGGCGTACCACTCTCCTGCCGCTCTTCACCACCAGCCCTGACCCGATATAATGGCCCGCGATGCAGAACACCCCGGCAGCCAGTCCCAGTGGCAGAATCACCTTTCCATTTATTAAAAATGTCACCAGCGCCGCAAGATTCGATGACAGATTAATCACCTTCGTCGTCCCCGAAGCAGTTCTCAAATCCATCTTAGCGATTCCGGTCAGAATCAGCAGCAGAAAAGTCCCTGTCCCCGGTCCATAAAATCCATCATAAGTCCCGACAACGAGAGCCGCCGCCAGGCTGATCAAAGCCACCTTTTTCTCCGGCAGAGTCCCCGTCTCACCATTATCGCCCAAATCCTTATTTCTCAAAACGTAAACCGCCACAACAGGCAGCGCCACCAGCATCATAGCCCGCAAAAGCCTTTCACTGGCAAGCAGCGATAAATTAGATCCCACAATCGATCCCACAATCGCAAGCGCCGCCGCCCCCAAAGACAGCTTCCATTTAATATATCCATTCTTAGCAAACCGCGCCATAGACACCACCGTCCCCAAAGACGATCCCATCTTATTCGTCCCCAGCGCCATATGCGGCGGAATCCCCGCCGCCAGATAAGCCGGCAGAGAAATCAGTCCCCCTCCGCCCGCGATCGAATCAACCAGCCCCGCCAGAAAAACCAGCGGACAAACAATCAAAAACTGACTCATACCCCAGATATCCTTTCACACTCATCAAAAATCCCCTCCGCAAGCCCGTCTCACGCCCCATCTATCCACTCCGACTCTCCCCACTCGCGAAAATAAACCACATGATATCATAGCATAGTTTCCCCCCCGTTGCAACCACAACCCATCTCAATTTCACCCTCAAATCCCAGTTCCACCGCACTCTACAATCCCTCCCTCAAAATCCCAGTTCCAACACTCCTACAATCCCTCCCCAAATCCCAGTTCCCACCCTCCTACAATCCCTCCCTCAAAATCTACCAAACCCAACCCTCCCACCACCCCTCCCCCCATCCTCATCCACAACCCCCTCCAATCCCCCCCCCCACACCCCAGCTCCACCGCCCCCCACTCCCCCCCCCTCAAAACCCAGTTCCATCCCTCCTACCATCCCTCTCCACCCCCCACATCCCACACCCCTATAATCCCTCCCCTCAAATCCCAGTTCCACCGCACCCTACAATCCCTCCATCAAAATCCCAGTTCCACCGCCCCCCTACAATTTCCCCCCAACTTTTTTCATTTTCCCCGCGGCCGACCAGGGTGGAGAGTCCGGAAGACTTGTGGCCAGGTGGAAGC
>CAUEKH010000214.1 GCA_959018155.1 uncultured Hungatella sp. | reverse complement strand
AGCGTCTGATGGCTGCCATGCGGGATCTGGAAGAGACTCAGAATGAAGCCGTTCCGATTCTTCTTCCTCTGAGTGAGTCGGATACTTATTTATATATAGAAGAACATCTTTATCCCAAATACGATGCGGTAAATGAAGCTCTGATGACGATTATTGAATTCGCGGACGAAAAGGTTAAAAGCCTGGAAGAGGGCTCAAAAGTCATGGCGGCGAAGGCGACGGTGTCCGCCATCCTGCTTACCATATTTCTGCCTGCCTATTTTCTGTTTGTATTCTGGCGCGAGAAGAAGAACAGCCGGGAGATCCGCTATCGGGAGCGGCTGTTTGATATCCTTTCCACCAATGTGGATGAGGTGTTTTTTATTCTCAACGTGGAACAGGACTCCCTGGAGTATGTCAGCGCCAACTGTGAGCGCGTGCTGGGGATAGATGGAACCATGATCACGAAAGAGATGGAAAGCCTCCGCAGCCGGATCGTGGAGGAAGAAAAGCCTGTCTTTGATGAATTTATTCGGAAAAAGGAATTTGAGAATGAGAAGAGCATCAGTGTGCGTATGCAATTTCCAACAGGGGAACTGCACTGGATAAGCCTTCAGGTATTTCGGGAAATGGTTCACGACAAGGTGACGCGTTATATCATATCCATTTCCGACCAGTCTGAAGAAATGCGTATCAGGCAGACATTAAAGGATGCCCTGATCAATGCCCAGAACGCCAATACGGCAAAACAGAATTTCCTTTCCAGAATGAGTCATGAAATCCGCACTCCCATGAATGCCATTATCGGAATGACAGCGATTGCCGCTGCCTACATAGACGACCGCAAGCGGGTGGAAGGCTGTCTGGAAAAAATCGGCTATTCCTCCAAGCATCTGATGACCCTCATTAATGATGTCCTCGACATGTCCAAGATTGATGAAGGGAAGATGACGATTGCAAAAGAACGGTTTAACCTGGAAAATGTGGCGGAATCTATCACTTCCATCGTATATCCTCAGGCAGTGGAACGAAAACTGGAATTCCATATGCCATTGGTGGATATTACGGAGACGGAACTGATAGGAGATTCCCTCCGCCTGAATCAGATTCTGATCAACTTACTGTCGAATTCCCTTAAATTTACACCGGAGGGCGGTTCGATTACCCTTGAAATCCGCCAGCTTCAGAAAAAGAATAACCAGGTACGCTTCCGTTTCACAGTCCAGGATACCGGAATCGGGATGAATAAGGAATTTATGAACCGTTTATTCCTGCCTTTCGAGCAGGAGGATGCCACCACCAGCCAGAAATACGGAGGCACCGGCCTTGGCATGTCCATCACCAAGAATCTCGTTACCCTGATGGGCGGGACAATCGCGGTCGATAGTGAACCGGGGAAAGGCAGTACCTTTAGCGTTGAACTCGATTTTTCCGTTCCGGAGGAAATGAATCAGCTTCATCACCGTGCCGAGACGATCGATGCGTTAAGTGTCCTGATTGCAGATGATGATCGGGACAGCTGCCTCCATACTTCTCTGATGCTGGAGAAGCTGGGGATCGTGGCGTGCTGGGTCTTAAGCGGCGCGGAATGCGTGGAGAAAGTGGTTGACGCCCATAAAATCGGCAATGATTTTGACGTATGCCTGATTGACTGGAGAATGCCTGACATGAATGGCATAGAGGTGACCCGAAGGGTGAGGGAATGCGTAGGCCCGGATACGACAATTATTATTATCACGGCCTATGACTGGAGCCCCATTGAGCAGGCGGCCCGTGAAGCGGGAGCAAATGCGTTCCTGTCGAAGCCTATTTTCGCTTCCACGCTTTATAACACCCTGCTGTCGGTAACCGGAGTAGAGAAGGTTCTCGCCCCTCAGAAATTCATCCCTGAGGATCAGGAGATGACGGGACGCCGCGTGCTGCTGGTTGAGGACAATGAACTGAACTGTGAGATTGCAATGGAACTGTTGGGGCTGATGAAGATTGAAGCCGACTGTGCGTCTAATGGACAGGAGGCAATTGATATGTTTCTGCCCAGTGGTGACCGCTATGACCTGATTCTGATGGATGTCCAGATGCCGGTTATGAACGGATATCAGGCGACGGAGATTATCCGTGGTTCCGATCACCCCAGAGCAAAAACTATTCCTATCATTGCCATGACTGCAAACGCATTCCATGAGGACGTGGTTAAGGCGTATGAGGCCGGAATGAACGGCCATTTGGCGAAACCGGTTGATTTTAAACAGCTGTATCAGATGATAAAGACGAAGATACTGGAAGCAGATGAAGGGGGAAAGAAATCTTAAGATTCCGAAACAGGATTCTTTATTTTCCTGAGAAAAATGTGAGTGGGTACAGAGTCATGATGAGATCGGGCTGCCGGGAGGCGGCCCGGTTTTTTCTGCTTTTTTCCTCTCTTTTTCCATTGCATTTCTCCGGGATTTCTGCTATATTTATCCGTTATACAAATGTAATGAAACCTGAACGGACTGATTTTCCCGAATTTACATTTCAGCGGTATTCCGGTGTTTGTATAACAGAAAGGCGGGATGCTTTTTATGTTTTTATATCAGATAAATGGTGATGCGATACGGATTCTCGGCTGCCGCAGCTATGACGGCGTGGTTGAGATTCCGGAAAAAATAGATGGCAGGCCGGTGACAGAACTGGCGCCCTACGCATTTTCAGAAGGGTGGGGCAGAAAGGAAATGCTTACGGCGGCGGGGAGTGATATTCTTCTGGCTGATTCTGAGGGAAATCCGCTTCCGGTCCACCATGACGGAGCGGGAAATACTCAGTCGGAACTGGAACTCCCGCCGGTGGCGTGCTGTGACCATTTGACGGAAATTATTCTGCCCGGCACGATTAAAAAGATTGGGAATTACGCATTCTATAACTGTTTTGAACTGAAGACCGTGCGCTGTTACAGTTCTGTTGCCGATGTGGGTTCGGGGGTGTTTACCGGCTGTACCGGCGTCCGATTGCTGGATATACAGATTGTGGGACACGGGAGATCGTGTTTTAAAGAAGTGATTTCGGAATTGAGACAGGAACTTTATGTCAACTATTACAGCGAGGAAGGACAGGCAAAGCTGGTATTTCCGGAAATGTTTGAGGAGTCGGTGGAGAATACGCCGGCCAGAATCATTATGAGGGAGATGCACGGCTGCGGCCACCGTTACCGATACTGTTTTGAGCAGACTCAGTTTCAGTTTGCCAGGTACGATATGCTGTTTCCGCATATTCTGGTTCAGGAGCCGGAACGGGTGGTGGCCATGCTTGTGATGGGGCGGCTCTGGAAGCCTCTGGGGCTGAAAACGCAGTACCGGGAAACGTATGAGGCATATTTGCGGGAACATATGAAGGGAGCCGCTAAAGCGGCCCTGGATAACCGGGAAGAGGAACTTTTTGTGTGGCTGGCAGAGACGTATGGCGATACCAGAGAGGCGATTGATGGATTGACAGAAGTGACCGGCCAGGCGGGAAAAACGGAATTGACCGGGTATTTGATGGACTTAAAACACAGGCGTTTTTCTGCCAGGAAGAGGACATTTTCTCTGGAATAAACAGACGCTTCTATCACGTGAAGGAAAGCAGGTGAAAAAATGACAGACCCGGTAAGGCAGCAGCAGCTTGACGAACTGGCGGAGGTGGAGATTTGCCATGAGATTCTGACAAACTCCAGAAATGAACTGTATTTAAATTTCCGGTATCTCGACGTGGCGCTCTCCGGCCTTGGATTTGAGGCGGACAGGGCGGGACGCGGGGTGGGAACCGACGGGTTTCTCATTTACTATCAGCCGGAACATCTGATGAGCATGTATCAGCGGGGGCGGGTTCTGGTGAACCGGGCGTATTTGCACATGCTGTTCCACTGTATCTTCGATCACATGGATATGAGGGGAAAACGTGGTGTGGAATACTGGAATTTAGCGTGTGACATCGCCATGGAGTCGATCCTCGATGAATTTTACGTAAAATCGGTTTACCGTCACCGGTCGCCGTACCGGAGAGAGGTGTACGCGAAACTGCGGGAGAAGCTTGAAGTATTTACGGCGGAGGGGATTTACCGCGCGCTTCAGGAAATGAACTTGAAGCCGGAGGAATACGAGCGCATGGCTGCCGAATTCTATGTGGATAATCATGAGTACTGGGGAGCGGACGAGGATCCGAAAATCAGGCAGGAGAGGCAGAACAAATGGCAGGACAACCGGGAGAAGATGCAGACGGAAATGGAGTCATTCGGGGAGAAGGACGCGGAGGACTCGAAAAACCTTCTGGAGCAGGTGAGGGCTGAGAACCGGGAACGGTACGATTATAAGCAGTTTCTCCGGAAATTTGCGGTGCTGCGGGAGGAGATGGAGGTGGATCTGGACTCCTTTGACTATGTATTTTATACCTACGGGCTGTCGCTGTACGGCAATATGCCTCTGATTGAGCCGCTGGAATCGAAGGAGAGTTACCGGATTGAAGATTTCGCCATCGTGATTGACACCTCCATGTCGTGTTCCGGCGAACTGGTGAGACGGTTCCTGAATGAGACGTATTCGGTGCTCTGTGAGTCGGAGAGTTATTTTCACAAGATTAATATTCACATTATCCAGTGTGATGAGAAAATCCGGTCGGATGTGACGGTGACCAGCAGGGAGGAAATGGAACGTTATATGGAAATGTTCACGATTTCCGGCCAGGGCGGTACGGATTTTCGGCCGGCATTTGAGTATGTGGAAGGGCTGAAGCGGCAGGGAAAATTTAAACGGCTGAAGGGACTGCTCTATTTTACCGATGGAAAAGGGATTTATCCGGTGAAAATGCCCTCCTACGACACAGCCTTTATTTTTATAGAAGATCAGTATGAGGATTTATCGGTCCCGGCGTGGGCGATGAAGATTGTGCTGACAAAAGAAGAGATTGAGGAGATTGTAAATGAACATAAAACGAGCGAAGGAAGAGATTAAAAATACGATAGAAGCGTATCTTTTAAAGGACGGGTACGGGGCTTATGAGATTCCGTCGGTCCGTCAGCGCCCGGTGCTGCTAATCGGGCCGCCGGGAGTCGGGAAAACCCAGATTATGGAGCAGATTGCCAGGGAATGCGGGATTGGGCTGGTGGCCTATACGATTACCCACCACACGAGGCAGAGCGCAATCGGTCTTCCCTATATCCTGGAAAAGAAGTACGGTGGAAAATCATACAGCGTGACGGAATACACCATGAGTGAGATTGTGGCGTCTGTTTACGATAAAATCGAGCAGACCGGGCTGAAGGAAGGGCTGCTGTTTATTT
>CAUEKH010000213.1 GCA_959018155.1 uncultured Hungatella sp. | reverse complement strand
GCTATCGGCACGGTCTACAATTATTATCCGTCGAAGGGGGATTTAATCGGAGCTCTGATGGAGGATTTCTGGAGAAATGTATTTCACGGGAGCCATTTCGATACGGAAAGCCGGGATTTTATGGGCAGCTTCCGGGAGATTTACGGAAGGCTTGAGGAGAATTTGAGAAAGTTCCGGCGGGAATTTCTGGATGGTATGGCGTCGGTGGGCCAGTCGGACCAGCAGAAGGGAAAATCGCTGGAGGAATTTTACTTAGAGCACATGAGAGCCGGGATGCTTTCTATTCTGGAACGGGATGAGAGGATAGATCCGGGGATCTGGAATGAGAACCTGACGAAGGAACGATTCGTGGCATTTGCATTTTCCAATATGGAACTGCTTTTAAAGGGGAAGATGGAGCCGGCCTGTCTGGAAGAAATTATGAGCCGTCTGATTTACGGCAGGAGCCGGGAGGTTTAAGAAAGAGAGGAGAATAAAATAAAATGCAGGCAGTAATGGAAACATTGTTTGATATTGTGTATCTTGTAACAGTTGTTACACTTGGAATCCGGATGATACGGGGTGCGGGGGAGCAAAAGGAAATCCGCCTTTTCGGAGTGATGGCAGTGATATTGGGGTGCGGCGACGCATTTCACCTTGTGCCCCGCGCATGGGCGCTCTGCACGGATGGGCTGGCAAACCATGCCGCCTCGCTCGGCTTTGGAAAATTCGTCACTTCCGTCACGATGACAATTTTTTACGTGATTTTGTACCAGATCTGGAGACAGCACTACCGGGTGGAAGGCGGAAAGAGTGTGACCGCGGCCGTATGGCTTCTGGCAGCTATCAGGATTATTCTCTGTCTGATGCCGGGAAATGCCTGGACCAGCGTTGATGCGCCCCTTTCCTGGGGAATCTACCGCAATATCCCATTTGCGCTTTTGGGACTGTTGATCATTGTACTGTTTTTCCGGAAAGCAGCGAAAGACAGAGACGACGCTTTTCACTTTATGTGGCTGGCGGTTGCGCTCAGCTTTGGCTTCTATATTCCGGTAGTTTTATGGGCGGACGCGATCCCGGCTGTCGGGGCGCTTATGATACCGAAAACGTGCGCATACGTCTGGATTGTCCTGATGGGCTACTGGGAAATGAAGCGAAGCAGGAGATGACCGGGACAGGGATAAGATGAGAAAGACAAAATGAGAAGTATAAAATGATAAGTACAAAACAGGAGGAACAGAATATGAGCCAGGACAAAAGAAAAACTGCAGCTGGAAAACTGATAAACACAGCTTTGATTTATGCAATCGCAGCCATGATCGGCGGTGTATTTTACCGGGAGTTCACGAAATTCAATGGTTTTACCGGCAGAACGACGCTGGCATTCGTTCACACCCATTTATTTTTGCTGGGGATGGTATTTTTCCTGGTGGCCGCTCTCTTTGAGTTTCATGCAGCCGTTGCGGAGGAAAAACGTTTTTCTGTCTTCTTCGCGATTTATAATGCGGGAGTGGCGATAACGGCACTGATGCTGGCTGTGAGGGGAATCACGCAGGTGCGGGGGCTGGAGTTAAGCCGCGCTTTCGACGCCTCCATATCCGGAGTTGCCGGAATCGGCCACATTCTGACCGGGGTTGGAATGATCTGGTATCTGATTATGCTGAAGAGAGCAGTCAGACGATAAAATTACTGTTAAGGTTGAATCCCTGCCCGGGGTATGATAGAATAAAACAACATAAATAACAGGGATAATAGCTTTTCCGGATACATAACCGTATTCCGGCCGGGCGGCGAGTCGCCGTCGGGACACGAATATCTGGCCATAAGACCGTAATCTGCTGCGAGGTACTTCCGCACATTCCATGTGCTTGCCGCCTTCGGCTTTGTACATCTTCGCATCTTACGGCATCATTTTTCGTATTATCCCTGTTGTTTTTTGTATACGGATATTTGACCGGGCGGAGGAACTGATATGCAGGAGACAAATCTGTGGAAATACTGTACAGCAGAACATTGTAAGGCCATGCTTTTGTCCTTCCATCTGTTGGAAGGGGAAGAGTGGACGGACGAGAAGGTGATTTCATGCCTTTACGCTCTCAGCAACCATGCGGAGAACCACTATACAGCCATCAGGGTGCCGAAGAAGTCGGGAGGTTACCGCCAGATTCTCTCCCCGGATCCATTATTAAAGACGGTTCAGAGAAACATTCTCCACCACATTCTGGAGGGATTTACAGTGTCGCCTTCGGCTTTTGCGTACTGCCGCGGAACGGATATTTCACAGAATGCCGCCCGCCATGCGGGAAAGAAGCTGGTGCTGAAGCTGGATATTCACGATTTTTTTGGAAATATTACATTTTCCATGGTCAACCAGAGGGCATTTTCCAGCCTCTATTTTCCGCCTGCAGTGGGGACGATGCTGACGGCTCTCTGCTGCTATAGAGATTATCTTCCACAGGGGTCTCCCGCCTCTCCGGCCATCTCCAATCTCGTCATGAAACCATTCGACGATTACATGGAAAAGTGGTGTGGGGAACTGGGAATCGCTTACAGCCGTTACTGTGATGACATGGCATTTTCCGGTGACTTTGACGGGAAAATGGTCCTTAAGAAGGTGCGCGGTTTCCTCGAAGCCATGGGATTTGAACTGAACCGCGAAAAGACGAGGCTGCTCACCGAAGATTTCCGGCAGACGGTGACGGGGATTGTGGTCAATGAGAAGCCTTCGGTTTCCAGCGATTACAGGAGAAAGTTGAGGCAGGAAGTGTATTACTGCGAACGGTTCGGGGTGAGCGCCCATCTAGAGAGAACGGGGCAGAAGAAGTATCTGGAGATGGGAGAGGCGGGAGAACGGCGGTATCTGCAGTCTCTGCTTGGCAAAATTCAGTTTGTGCTGTCTGTGAACCCGGAGGATTTGTGGTTTCAGGAGGCGAAGCAGAGGCTGGCACGGGAGATGGGATAAGGAATGGGCTTTGCGTCAAACTTTTTCACCGGATTGAAATTACAGTATAAATTCGTTGTATTATGTGATAGAAAGTCCCGCGGAATTTTCAGTTTACCGAATTCCGCGGGACTTTTCTGTTCTATCTGGTTCAGACAGTATGAAGTGTATGAAGTTTTTCCTGTTATTTTCCTGCCTTTTTCCAGTTGGCAGGCAGATTCATCCATCAATCAGCCAGTCTTTTCAAATCATCATAGAAACCGGGATAGGAGATGTTCACGCAGTCCGCGCCCAGAATCTCCGTTTCCCCGTCGGCGCAGAGGCCGGCAATGGCAAATGTCATGGCAATTCTGTGGTCCAGTTTACTGTCGATGGAAGTGCCGTGGAGCGGTTTCCCGCCGCGGATTATCATTCCGTCCTCAGTCTCTGTCACATCGGCGCCCATGGCTTTCAGATTCGTTACCATGACCTCTAAACGGTTGGATTCCTTGACCTTTAATTCTGCGGCATCGCGGATTACGGTTTCGCCTTCTGCGAGGCAGGCCATGACCGCGACCATGGGAAGTTCGTCAATCATAGTCGGAATGATGGCGCCTCCGATGGTGGTTCCGTGGAGTTTACTGTGCCTTACCAGAATGTCGGCTGTGGGCTCGCCGGAATCGCAGTTTTCTCCTATCAGAGTGATATCAGCCCCCATATCACGGCAGACTTCGAGAATGCCGGCCCTTGTGGGGTTGGTCCCCACGTTTCGAATCAGAATCTCAGATCCGGGAATCATCAGTCCGGCTGCAATGAAGTAGGCGGCAGAAGAGATGTCGCCCGGAACGGTGATCCGGTTCCCATACAGTTCTTTTGCAGGCTGTATGATGGCGGTTGTCCCTTCCGTATGGACATCGGCCCCGAAATAGTTCAGCATGATCTCCGTGTGGTTCCTGGAAAGCTCAGGTTCTGTCACACGTGTCTCCCCTTCTGCGTACAAACCGGCTAAAAGAATTGAAGATTTTACCTGCGCCGAAGGGATCGGGGTGTGGTAATGGATTCCGTGCAGCGGCTTTCCTGTGATGTGAAGCGGCGCGCAGCCATTTTGACGGACGCTCTCAATCTGTGCGCCCATGAGGGACAGCGGTTCCATAATGCGCTTCATGGGGCGCTTTTTTATGGAGTCATCGCCGGTCAGCGTCACATCAAAATCCTGAGCCGCCAGGATACCGGAAATCAGCCGGGTGGTCGTTCCGCTGTTGCCGCAGTCCAGAACAGAATCCGGCCTCTTTAAACCGTGGAGACCATTTCCATGGACGATCACGGTATCGTTGTTATTTTCAATGGCAACCCCCATCTGGCGGAAACAGGAGATGGTGGATAAGCAGTCTGCCCCCTGAAGGAAATGGGTAATTTCCGTCGTCCCCTTTGCGATGGATCCGAACATAATGCTGCGGTGGGAGATGGATTTATCGCCCGGTATGGTCAGTTCTCCTTTTAAGCGGTCAGCTCTCGTAAATTTCATAATCGTTCCTCCCTGTTATGAATTCGGTATTAATTCGTAATGATAGCGCTCCAGCTGCTTCCAGGCCAGTTCCATGGACTGTCTGTCATAAAATACAATCTTGAGCGTACCTTCTCCGTGCTCCCGGTTGTGGTTGATACCGATATTTTTGATACTGATTCCTTTGGCTGCCAGAATGACAGAGAGGGTGGAAATCGCACCGACCTCGTCGGCCATATCCACCGTAAAGGAGTAATCGGGAGTGATGGCCCCCTGGCTCTTCTCGGAAATCGAATTGCGGTAGTCTCTGGAAGTCTCAAAAAGGCCATAGAGATACTCGTTGTCAGCGGCTTTTAAACGCTCTAAAGTACCCGAGAGCGACTCGATGTACTGTTCTAAGATTACGGTCAGATTCTCCCGGTTTGTCATGCAAATCTGTTCCCACATCTCCGGGGAAGCCGACGCAATTCGCGTAATATCCTTAAAACCGCCGGCAGCCAGCCGTTTCATAAGCCCGTCATTTCCGTCGGAATCTTTCACCAGATTTACAAGGCTGGAGGCGATGATGTGGGGCAGGTGGCTGATTGCGGCTGTGACGAAATCGTGGTGATGGTAGTCGAGGACAATGGGGATGGCGCCGATCATTTCCGCAATGGAAACCATGGTCTGTACCTTTTCCCCGGAGGAATTTTCTGCCGGGGTAATGATATAGTAGGCATTTTCCAGTAAATGGTCCGTGGAATTTTCGTATCCCGTCTTCTCGGAACCTGCCATGGGGTGGCCTCCGACGAAGCAGTCTTCCATGGAAAGCCGGGTGACCTCTTTATGAATGTCGGTCTTGGTGCTTCCCACGTCCGTGACAATCGCGCCCG
>CAUEKH010000212.1 GCA_959018155.1 uncultured Hungatella sp. | reverse complement strand
GGGAGCGGGATATATGCTGGGGGATCAGGCGCTTAAGATGTTTGCATGAGAGGTGGAGGCCATTAAAAAATAGCCGTAGATTTTACTCTGCGGCTATTGGTGCGGTCTCAGTCGAATGGGACGGTTTTATCCTTCTAGCGGGTCCGTTCCAGTTTGTTCAGGAAGTAGAAGATTTTATTGCGGTCTTTGGAATAGATCTTTTCCGCGATGTGCTCGAAATTTTCTCTCTCCACCAGGGTTTTGCCTGAGGCCGTCATTTCCTCATCCAGAGCCTGAAAGTAATCATTTACCTGCCGCTCTTCCAGAAGGGACAGCATCCCGATAAAGATATTCCGGGCGCTTGGCGTCCACTCGTATTTTCCGGTAATCTCAAAGCTGTCAAAGGTGACGGCTTTTTTCCTGTCGGAGAGGACCCGGCTGTCATCGTATTCCGTGCCGGGATCAAGACCAAGTCTGATAAACTGTTCGTCCGGCGCGTCGATTGCCTTTAACGCCCGGATTAGCGCGTTGATCAGTTCAGCCTCTTTTTGTGGATTATCGACAGGGGAGAGCTGTTCGGGATCGGCCTTCAGATTCCAGAGCATGTGGCCGTACTGGAATGAGTTGCAGAAGGTCATGTTGGCGAGTCTGGAAATGACAGGAATCTTTAACAGCCTGCAATCTTTTGAGAAGGGGAACGCGTCTCTGATTTCTGCCTCTTTTAATTCTCTGCTGGTAAAAAATCCCTGCTGATGCAGCGGCAGTAATGTGTATTCGTTCAAAGGCTGATTGGAAACCGCTTCGGAGGCTCTCATATAAACCCATTCCCCGTCTGTGATATTGACAAAGGAGCCGTGGAAACCGAAAATTCCATATTCGCGTACCGGAGAATCGTTCTTTTGAACTTCGCAGAGTGGCTGCCCCATCATTTCCCGGGGCCGGTCTACATGAAAGAATTCCAGAAGCGTAGCCGGGATGTCGATGGTCTGGCAGAGAGATTTCCGCCTTTCGCCCTTAATCTTACAGCGAGGATCCCAGAGGAAGAACGGGAGATTGGCCAGTTCATTGTAGCAGGGCATTACGGATTTGGCCCACCAGTCTTTTTCTCCCAGCATGAAGCCGTGATCGGTGTTTACGATGAGCAAGGTGTCGTTCCACATATCGTGTTCATCCATGAAATCCAGTACCCTGCCTAAATTTTTATCACACATGGACAGAAGTGCCGCGTATTCTTTTCTTCCGTGTTCCACGACTTCCTCTGACTCCGTTACCGGGGCGTAGGAGGGCCAGTCAAAATGCGGCCCGTCGTAATGATCCTCATACAGGTTACGGAATTCCTGCGGCGAATCAAATGGTTCATGGGGGTCAAAGGTTTCTATCTGTAAAAACCAGTTGTCCTTATCCTGGTTGACAGATAAGAACTCCAGGCCCTTGTCAAATACCTGATTCTGCGGCCAGTTGTCGGTCTGATGGATGATCTCCTTATTGCACCAGCTGTTGTGCCACCACTCCGGGTGGGTGAATTCCCTCATGACCGGAAGATGATCCGGAATCTCCGGCTCATCGGTCCGGCTCGACCACTGATCGGCTTCCTGCCCCCGGACGCATTCCCAGGTTGAATACCGGCTGTGATACGTGCTTCCGCCGTCTTCCCAGTAGTGGCCGTGATCGCTGACCAGTCTCGTATAAATCCCGTGTTCCTTTAAAATCTCCGGCATGGAGTTGTCAAAGGGCTCTAAAGGCCCCCAGCTTCTGTGGAGAAAGCTGGGGCGTCCGGTATGGATATCCCGCCGGGCGGGCATACACGGAAGACTGGCTGCGTAGAAATTATCATACGTCACAGCCTTCTCCGAAAGACGCTGGAAATTGGGGGCCGATACCCAGTCACAGCCGTAATTGGGCAGAAACCTTCTGTTAAGGGAATCAAACATTACCATGATCGCTCTCATTTATTTCTCTCCTTTATATGTAAAGCCATGCATACCTTTTCATTGGCCAGAAGAGCTGAAACAACTGGAAGCAATACTGCAAGCCAAAAGAACAGGGTGCCAATAGACATTCTCTGTACACAGTTGAAGAATGACTGATAGTACACAATGGATCTTCTTAAATTTTCCTCAATAATTCCTCCCAGCACAACCCCGAGAATCAGCGGCGCGATGGGATATCCGTTTTTGTCCAGAATATAGCCGAGGATAATAAAACCTAACGTATAGTAAACATCAAATACATTGTTGTTCAGACAGATGATGCCTGTAATACAGAATACTGTAATTAATGGCATCAGATAAATCCTTGGAATTCTGATAATCTTCGCCATGAAACGGAGTGTGGAAGCCTGAAACAGAAACATAAAGATATTGGCTACCAGCACAGTAAAGATAATCGTACGGAACAGTACCGGCTGATTCAAACTCAGTTCAGGGCCGGTAGGAATTCCCTGCATCATAAAGGCGCCCAGTATGATTGCGGTCGTAGTGTCCCCGGGAACTCCCAGCGCCAGCATAGGGATCAAAGCCCCTCCTGTGGTTGCGTTGTTGGCGCTCTCAGAAGCCGCAACGCCCTCGTCACAGCCGTGGCCGAATTCTTCCGACCTTTTCGAGAACTTTTTAGCCTGCGCATAGGCGATCATACCGGCCGGGCCTCCGCCCATTCCTGGAAGGATTCCGACGACAGTGCCAATCACGCTGGAACGCAGCATATTTCCAAAGTGGCGTTTGATGTCCTTGAACGGAAGCATGTAGAAAAACTTTCTCCTGACTTCAGAAATCTGAACGACCACACCGAGTTTTCCCATGTTATTTAAGATTTCCGACAGAGCAAACACGCCTATAACCACAGCGATTAAGTTGAAACCGTTATCCATATGGTAGCTTCCGAAGGTAAAACGGCTGGCAATGCCGTCAATCGGGCTGATACCGACACATTTTATCAAAAGTCCGATGGCCATTGCGATGTAGCCCTTTACCAGATTTCCCTTAATCAGCACGCAGACCAGGCTGAGAGCCAGAAGAGCGGCTCCAAAATACTCCCATGGTCCGAAGGAAATGGCCAGCTTGCAGAGCAGCGGCGCCAGTAAAAATAACATAACCGTGCTGAAAAGGCCTCCAAACACGGAGGCAAACGCTCCTAAAGTCAATGCTTCGGTTCCCTGCCCATTTAAAGTCATCGGATACCCGTCGAACGTTGTCGCCACGGAGGCGGCCGTTCCCGGTATACGAAGCAGAATTGCCGATACAAGGCCTCCGGAAACACCGCCCATGTAAATTCCCATAATCAGGCAGACACTGGGAACCGGATCCATAACCAGTGTAAATGGAAGGACGAGCGCGACCGCGATTGGCGTATTCAGCCCGGGGATGCACCCAAATATATTACCCATAGCCACGCCTGCCAGAATTAAAAGCAGGCTTTCCGGATTTAACACATTTTTAAAAACTTCTAATATTTCCATAGATTCACCCCATATTGCCTGTACTATTTAAAAAGGATTCCGACCGGGAGGAGTACGTGAAGAATTTTCGCAAAGAACAGATTCATCAGAACTGCAAACGCGACAATCAGCACATTTCGGAGAACGATTGTTTTGACTGTTCCCCACTCGCCCCGGACCTGCCGGTATAACACATTAATCATGACTGCCAGAAACAGGGTGGTACAAATGAAATATCCGAGGACTTTCAGAAGCGCCACGTAAGCCACCAGCGTGATCAGATAAAAAAGCCTGATTCCTTTAAACATTTCTGTAAATACAAAAGGCTTTTTTTCTTTCTGGCAAAGGATTTGTACGATTCGGATAATCAGAAAGACCATCAAAAAGGCCAGGACGATCCGGGGGAAGAGACCCGCTCCCCCCGACCGTTCCAATATGTTCACCGGAAAATCGAATGTCAGGTAAAAAAGATACCCGGAAAATAGAAACAGCAGCCCTGAAAATACAATTTCACCCATAGGTTTTCCTCCTCAATACCGCCCTTACTGTGCAAGCATTTTATTTACCGCTTCTGTTGTGCTGTCCTGAACGGTTTTGCACATGGCCGCATATTCCTCCGGAGTCATCGAGGTGGCTCCATAACCAAGTGCTTCCAGTTCAGCCTGGCATTCCGGATCTTCAGCCGCCTGTTTTACTAAGTTGGCATAGTATTCTACCGCCCCTTTTGGTGTTCCCTTAGGCGCCCATAAACCAAAGGACTGCAGAAGATAATCAAAGTCTGTGTAACCCAGTTCTTCTGTGGTAGGAACATCCTCGAACCCCGGGACCTTATCATGCGCGAATACCGCCAGGCAGCGGAACTGTCCGCCGTCTACGTAGGATTTGATGGCTCCCACGCCGTCTACATACGCGTCAACACGGCCGCCTAAAAGCTCGGGCGCTTTCGCCCCTGTTCCGAAATCGACCATGTTAAATTTCACGCCTTCTTTCTGCTCAATTGCCATCTCGGCCAGAACAGGAAGAGTACCGGTAACGGCGCCGACGGTAATCTTATTTTCTCCCTCTTTGGCCGCCGCGATGAAATCTTCATAAGTCTGATACGGTGAATTGGCATTGACCACCAGGCCGACCCAGGAATCACACCACATGGTAATATTCTCGAAATCCTCATAGCTGAAATCCGCTACTCCCGTGGCATACTGCATATACCAGCCAACCGGAACGTGCATGATGGTGTATCCGTCCGGTTCGCTTTTCATGACCTCTTTTGCGCCAATCCGTCCGCCGGAACCCGGCATATTGACAACGGTAATGGCTTTGTCACAGTATTTATCCATATATCTGGCTACAATTCTTGCGGGGATATCCGCGGCTCCGCCTGCTTCGAAAGGAACCACAAAGGTGATATCCTTTTCCGGGGTCCAGGCTCCGCCACTTTCTCCCTGCGGTGTCTCACCGGCAGAATTCTCATTTTTCGCAGTCGCCTCTTTCGTTGCAGCCGCTGTCTCTGTTTTGGTTCCCGTGTTCTGTCCCCCGGAACACGCTGCGGCTGAAACTGCCACACACACTGCCACCAATACACATAACGCTTTTTTAAACATAATGCTTCCTCCTAATTTTTTCTTTATGAATTCAGGCTTCTCCTGTTTTTCAGCCCTGTTTCCCGTGATTACCGTTTATAGCCAGCCGTTATTCCCATTAAATGGTATTTTCATGAATGTTTTTATCTGCTATAATAGCAATAATGGCTATTTTGCATTGTTTTTTGTTCTGTTTCAACTTTTGTTTTATGTATGTTTACCTTTTTTATGGTTTTATTATCTCTCAGCCCTGTTATTTTTTCCAATGACCCTTTCCTATTTTTACTATAGGC
>CAUEKH010000211.1 GCA_959018155.1 uncultured Hungatella sp. | reverse complement strand
GTCTGTGTCGGCCATGATATTTGAACTGATGTTCAGCCCGACGCTGGGAATTGTCAATGCCATTACAGGGCTGGATATTAAGTGGCTCAATGATAAGAACACGGCTCTTGGAGTTATCATATTTGTCCAGGTGTGGATGAATCTGGGATATAATTTCCTCTTTATTTTGTCAGCAATCCGGGGGGTGTCGGAGGAACTGCTGGAGTCAGCTGATTTAGAGGGAGCCAACGCATTTAAGAAGGGAATTCACATAGTCCTTCCCCTGGTATCGCCAACCATGTTCTTTTTACTCTGTAATTCTCTGGCAAAGATGATTATGATGTCAGGCTTAAGCCTGGTTCTTACGAAGGGCGGCCCTCAGGGAAGCACGGAAACCATGATATCCTTCATGTACAAGCAGGCAACAGAGAACGGAAATTATAATGCGGCTTATCCGTCGGCTCTGATCGCATTTGCGATTACCATGATTGCCACCATTATCACATTTATCTACGAGAAGAAGGGGGTTAACTACGATGTATAATAAAGATAAATTCAGACACCGCATATCAGAGATTGTGATTCAGGGAATTTATCTCTGCATCGGCCTGCTGATTGCATTTCCGATTATTTACGCATTCTTTATCTCGTTTATGGATCCGGCTCAGGTGCTGACGGGCGGGGTTAATATTATTCCGAAGAAATGGACGCTGGAAAATTACTATACAGCGCTTCGAAGCGCACCTTTAATGCGGTTTATGTGGAACTCCTTCGTGATTGCATTTGTTTCAAGCATTGTCCGCATTATCGTGGCTGCAATGGCGGCCTTCGCCTTTGCGTTCCTCGATTTTCCGTGTAAGAATTTTGTTTTTTTACTGATGCTGGCGCCGATGATGATACCGGGGGATATCGTTCTGGTGGCAAACTACAGAACGGTCTCCCAGTTGGGCTGGATTAATACATACCTTGGCATGATGATCGTATTTTTCGTATCGGCTCTCAACATTTTTATGCTGAGACAGAGTTTTATGACATTTTCCATGTCGCTGAAGGAAGCGGCCCACATCGACGGCTGCTCGAATTTTAAATTTTTTGTCAGAATTCTGCTCCCGACGAATGCGTCTACCCTGATGACCGTTTTTATCACGGCATTTATCGGAACGTGGAATACTTATCTCTGGCCTCTGATGGTGACGAACCGCACGGAGATGCGTACGGTACAGGTAGGCGTCACAATGCTGAATTTTTCAGAGGGAACCGTTTACGGCCCGATTATGGCGGCATCCATGGTTATTCTGGTTCCGTCGCTGGCGCTTTTCCTGCTGTTCCAGAAACGGATTGTCGCCGGAATGATGTCGGGTGGAGTCAAAGGGTAGAATACATTGAGAAAGGTAACAAACAGGCATGACCTGGTTAATAGAAAAAGGAGGATACAAGAAATGAAAAAACTGACAGGAATATTACTGGCAACATCGCTGGCAGCAGGGCTGCTGGCAGGCTGCGGCAGCTCAGGAAAAAACGAGACGACAGCCGCTCCGAAGACGGAGACGACGGCCGCAAAAGAAGGGGGAGAGACAAAAGCCCAGGAGGAGGCGAAAACGCCGGCAGCAGGCGAGGTGACCTTTGACGTATGGCATTCCATGGAGGGAAGCAACGGCGAGGCGTTCGAGGCCATGGTAAATAATTTCAATGAGACAAAGGGCAGGGAACTGGGGATTCACGCTAACAGCGTATTCCAGGGAAGTGATACGGCAAGTAAGCTAAAGACCCTGATCCAGACGGAGGATGTGGAGAATATGCCGGATGTCTGTCTCGTATACGGCGCCTCCCTCCCCGTAGTAGCCAGTTCGGATAACAAGGTAGCAGTTGATGATATGTATGGGAAGGGTTCTGCAACCATAAAGAAAGAAGACCTGAACCCATCTGCGGTACAGACGTATACGTATCAGGGGAAACAGCTGTGTATGCCATTTAACAGTTCCACCCTTCTTCTGTATTATAATGCCGATGAATTTAAGGAAGCAGGCTTAGATCCGGAAAATCCTCCGACTACCCTGGATGAGATTGCCGATGCCTGCAAGAAGCTGACTGTGACAGAAAATGGAAAAGTAACGCGATACGGAATGAATGTAGTTCTCGACCGCTATGTCATGGTGAACTTAATTGGCAATCAGGGGAATGGAACGTATTTCGGTGATAATGAAAGCGGACGCGCCGGTTTAATTACAAAACTGACATGTGAACAGGAGATCCGCAACGTTTACGATGCGTGGGAGAAAATGGCAGCCACCGGCGGATTAAAGTATAACTATGATAATCAGAACGAGGAGTTCGCAACAGGAAAGAACGCAATGACGCTGATGTCCTCGGCAAGAATCGGTTCTGTCACGAAACTGACAAAGGACAGCGGAATTGACTGGAGAGTGACGTATTTACCGGATGCCAGGAAAGAGGACAAAGGCGGCGCGTGTATCGGCGGCGCATCTCTGGCAATGTTTGATAAAGGCGATGATGCACGCAAGGCGGCAGCCTGGGAATTCATTCAGTATGCGGCTTCTGCGGACACCCAGGCAACATGGAGTATGGCAACCGGATATCTCCCCATCAATCTGGGAACTAAGGACATTCAGGAATACAAAGAGTATGTAGCGCAGAGCCCGGCTGTTTCTCTGGCATTAGAGCAGTTTGAATCTTCGAATCCGATGGTTCAGGAACCGGTTATGATGATGCAGGGCAGTATTGACGAAATTATTACGGAAGCTTCTGTAAACGTCTGTGAAGGTTCGATGAATGCGGAAGAAGCGACGGCTTACGTGGTAGAACAGTGTAATAAGACATTTGATGATTATAATAAAGCGAACGAATAACAGACAGATGAATTTCCAAAGAACCGGAACGCAGTATGTGAAGGCGGCAGCATGGGAACGTGTGAACGTACGAAATGCTGCCCGGTCCTTTGGAAGAAATATCAGGAGGATTGACTAATGCGGTTATCCACATCAACAAATGTGTATTTTAATCGTCCGGGAGGTAAAAAGGCTGCGATTGAGGACTCTGTGCGTCTCTGCGCCCAGGCCGGTTACCGGGTGATGGATATGAATTTTTATGACTGCACTACCTTTCGTCTTCCCTTCGTTTCGGAGTACTGGAAGGAATGGATATACGGGATCAGAACACTGGCAGAGGAAACAGGGGTAGAATTCAGCCAGGCCCACAGTAATTTTTACAATTTCTGTGATCCAGGGACGAAAGAAAAAGAATTCCTTGATGCCATGGTATTTCGCAGTATTGAATGTGCGGCAATTCTTGGGGTTAAATGGATTGTCATTCATGCGGGTACGGATTTTCAGTCGCCAACGCCGGTGCGTGATTCGAAGCGTAAAAATGTGGAATATTTGAAACCGGTGATTGAGTGGGCGGCGAAACAGGGGGTAGGACTTGCCATCGAGAATTTGTGGGATTATAATATCGCACCTTTAAAACGGTATACAGCTTCGGCTGAGGAACTGGCAGATTTGGCAGACACTCTAAGCAGAGAATACGATAATGTGGGAATCTGCTGGGATTTTGAACATGCCAATATTATGAAACAGGCGCAGGTACCGGCGCTGGAACTTATCGGAGACAGGCTGAAGGCGACCCACGTTTCCGATAATATCGGAATCGAGAACGACCATATTCTGCCATTTTGTGGATATACGGACTGGGAAGAGATTATGAAGGCACTGAAGAAAATTGGTTATACCGGTGATTTCACATATGAAATCCATCGTTATACCACACAGCTTCCGGATGCCTTGGTGATCCCGGCATTGAAATACAGCATTGAAGTCGGAAATTATCTGCTCTCGCTGGCAGATTAGAGATAGAAAAGAACAGAAAATGGAGGTTTATCATGAGAACAGAGAATGCGCTGACGCGCCAGGTACTTAGTCTGCCGGCATTAATTGAGCAGCAGTATTGTGACTTGGAACCAAAAGCGAGAAAAGTTTTAACAACACCGGAAATTTTTGCGATTCAGAAGGTGGTTCTGACCGGCTGTGGCGACTCCTATGCGGCGTCACTTGCGGTAAAATATGCTTTTGAGGAGTTGACCGGGCTTCCGTGCGAGGTAGTTCCGGCGATAGAACTGAGCCGTTTTTATTCCAGAAAACAACTGGGATTTGCCCCATATAATCCGCTCGTCATCGCTGTGAGCAATTCAGGCGGAGTTACCCGCGTGGCAGAGGCCGTGGCAGCGGCGGGAAAGCATGGCGCATTTACCCTGGGAATCACGGGAAAACGGGACAGCCTGCTGGGACAGAATGTGATGCGCATTATGGATTTGGATATTCCTCCCTTCGAGGCGGCGCCGGGAACCCGCACCTACATGGTTTCCGTGATGTCATTGCTGCTGGTTGCCATCCGCATCGGTGAGGTGAGGGGGTGTTACACCATGGATGAGGCTATGGCCATGCGGTTTGACATGGTGGAACAGGGAAAGATGTTAGCGGCCCTCCTTCCTGAAATGGCAGATGAGATGGCTGCTCTGGCAGAACAGTGGAAGGACATGGAGGCGTACGATTTTATCGGCTGCGGTCCTGACGAGGCAGCAGGGTGGTTTGGCCATGCGAAAATATTTGAGGCGCTGGGAAAGTACAGTATGCACATCAATTCTGAGGAATGGCTCCATATGAATTTCTTTATGCGTAATGTGGAAAAAATCGCAACGATTGTTACGGCCAGAACGGACAGTCCGGCCATGAGCCGTAACCGGGAATTGATTCAGTTTGCCCATGATTTAACGCGTCCGCTCCTTGTTATTACGGATGGAGAAGAGAAAGATTTTGGCGTCAGCACGAATTACGTGAGAGTACCATCGACGAAGTACGGATTTAATATGGCCCTGACTGAGTACGCCCCCATCTGCCTGCTTGCAGGTTATGTGATGGATTTAATCGGAGAGGTGGACGGCAGAGGCTGTGAGGGCGTCTGGAAGATTGCAGATGGCGCCCGTTGTATCAGACAGAGTGAGATGGTGGTACGGTAGGAGGAGAACAGAATGGTTAAGAAATTTGAGATATCCACAAAACTGGGAGACGTTTATGAGATTACAGGAGACATTAAAAAATATGTAGAGGAAAGCGGCATTACGGAAGGCACCTGTATCGTATTTACCCCCCATACCACTGCAGCGATTGCGGTCACATCCCGCATGGATCCGGACGGATTCGATGATGTGCGGGAGGAGATCTGCCGTCTTGTACCGACGAGAATTGATTTTAAGCACCAGTTCGACACTCCTTCTGATGCCGCCGGCCATATCAAATCC
>CAUEKH010000210.1 GCA_959018155.1 uncultured Hungatella sp. | reverse complement strand
GTTCCAGTTTGTCGTTGATGGACTTTAAGGATCCTTCCATATTAACGGCAATCCCATTTTTTATGCGGTTTGGACCCAGCCCAATATTGAGGTTAAATTCTACAATATCCCCAGTCTGCTAAAGCCGTGGACCATCAATGGGCGGATGCATGATAAATACGTAATTGTCGACGATAAACTTCTGCTGCTGGGAGGCCGCAACACCTTCGACTATTTTTTAGGAGAATACAACCTAAAGAACTTAAGTTACGACAGAGATGTGCTGATCTGTAATACCGCGGCCGGTTCAGACCGTTCGCCTGACAGTGTCATTTTCCAGGTGGAAGACTATTTTAACGGCATGTGGGAATCCAAATACTGTAAAACCGTATTCAACACCCCATCAAAATCCATGAAAAAGGAAATCCCGGCCGCCCGTGAGGAACTGGCTGCTCATTATGAAGAGTTGTGCCGGAACATGGCTGAACTCATTACGCCGGAACACGATTACACCGCGGAAACCGTACCGATCCGCAAGGCCACCCTGATTTATAACCCGACCCACATCATGGCCAAAGAGCCCTGGGTATGGTATCAGGTCCAGGCACTCATGGCCGGCGCAAAAGAGCGCGCCTATATCCACACGCCTTACGCCGTCTTCAGCAAAGACATGTATCAAGGGCTTGAGGAAATCGTCCGGAATGTCCCCGAGGTCACCATGCTGTTAAATGCCACCTCCGTGGGGGACAATGTCATGGCATCTTCGGATTATACGCGAAACCGCGGGAAAATCTTAGATACCGGCGTTTCACTCCGGGAGTATTTCGGAGATCACTCCTCCCATGGGAAATCCATTCTCATCGACGACCGCCTCTCCCTCGTCGGCTCATACAACTTAGACATGAGAAGCACGTACATCGACACCGAGACGATGTTAGTCATTGATGGGGAAGAATTCAACCAACAGTTAGAAGCGTGTATCCTGGATTTGGAAGACTCATCCCTTGTGGTAAACCGCGATGGTACGTATGTCCCGGACCCGGAGGTTCCGGTTGTAGAACTGCCGGCAAAGAAGAAAAGGCTGTTTGCAATTACCTCCCGGCTGTTCCAGCTCATCCGTTATCTGATTTAGGGGAATGCGACGAAAAGGCTGCAAACTCTGCCAACAAAATAAGGACGCTGCACATGTAAGTCCAACAGAATGTTCCAGGCCAAAAGCCCTGACCAATCCTGTTGACTGTTTCAATCATGCAGCGTCCTTATTTTTATGTGACACAACGTCCTGTTTTATTCCACGTTACTTCTTCTGTGTCTCCAGCGTCTTTAAAGCCTCCTGAAGCTGGTTATCTTCCTCGTGCTCTATCGTCGCTTTCGTCTTCAGTTCTTCCTTCAGCTCCACTTTCACATCCGGTTCCACGCCCTTTCCATGTAAATCGAACCCGGTTGGGGTAAAGTAGTGAGCTGTCGTCAGCTTCACCGCTGTCCCATTGTCGAGTGGAATCAAATTCTGTACAATCCCTTTTCCAAATGTAGTCGTTCCCACCAGTACGGCCCGGCCGTAATCCTTCATCGCCCCGCAGAATACCTCTGAGGCGCTGGCTGAATCGCCGTTCACTAAAACCGCCATCGGAACGTCAACAGAGTGGCCGTCAGAACAGTAATACTGCTTTCCTTTGCCATTTTTATCGGCCATATAGACGATAAGCGTCTTATCCTCTTTGTCGCGCACCAGTTCCTCGTTGCCCTCCACCTTCAAATCGTCCGGCAGGACGTAATCAAGCATCGCGACAACCGTATCGAGCACACCGCCCGGATTGCTTCTCAAATCGACAACCAGCTTCTCCATGCCCTGTTTCTCCAAATCATCAATGGCGCTCTTAAACTGCTCTGTCGTAACAGTGTCGAACTGGCTCACTTCAATATATCCGACTTTATCCTCCAGCATCTCATATGTCACCGTCTGTACCTTTACATCACGGCGTTTCATCGTCATGTCCACGTATTCGCCGGATTCCTGGCGGAAGACAGTCAGGGTGACTTCTGTGCCGTCTTTTCCTTTGATATAATCCTGTACAAGCAAATCCATATCCATGCCTGTTACTTCTGAGTCGCCGACTTTATAGAGGATATCCCCCGGCCTCATTCCGGCCTCAATCGCAGGCGTATCTTCAAATACCTTGATGACCGTAATCAACCCTGTCGAGCGGTTCTGGCTTATCATAACGCCAATCCCGTTATACTCTCCCGTCGTGTCCTGGGTCAGCTTCTCATACTCCTCAGCCGTGTAGTACACAGAGTACGGATCGTTCAGCCCATACATCATTCCTTTATAGATCCAGTCTTCCACCTGCGTCGTATCTTCATCAAATAAATAATACTGGTCGATAATCTGCTGCAGAGTCTTAATCTTCTTATTAATCCGCGTCATATCCAGGTTTCCGGCCTGATTATCCGCCTGTACCGACTCCGTCACCTGGCCCGGTCCGTCGATGGCCGTCCTTCCAATCAGGAAGATCCCAAGAGACATTCCCACGATGATAAGACCTGCAAAAGCGGTCAACAGTGCCCCGACCAGGGCACCCTTCCAAAATTTATTCTTGCTTTCCAATGTCATTTCTCCTTGTCTTGCGGGTTATGGACTTACATAGTTTGTCGGATTTACATAACTTCCATTCACCCTGATGCCAAAATGAAGGTGAGGCCCGGTAGAATAACCGGTAGAACCCACCCTGCCAATTACCTGCCCCTGCGTCACTTCCTGCCCCGCCTTTACAAGCAGCTCCGAGCAGTGCATATACACGGTGTAGACACCGCCTCCATGATTAACCATGATGTAGTTGCCGGCAGAATAACTGTATGTAGAAATCGTCACGGTGCCCGATGCGGCCGCCACTATATTGCTGCCTGTCGGCGCTCCGATATCAATGCCCTGATGGCTGCTGGAAGCGCCCTCCACAGGCGATTCTCTCCCGCCGTATCCGGAGGTAATCCGGCTGCTGGCAGGACACGGCCATATAAAGCTAATATTCCCAATACTGACCGTATTATACTTCTTTCCCGCGGCTTCAGCCGCGCGGCGCGCTTCCTCTTCTTTGCGCTTTATCTCCGCCTCAATCGCCTTAATCCTGTCTTCCTGGGCGGCAATATCAGCTTCCAGCTTCGAAAGACTTCCTTCGCCCGCGTCAATTTTCTTCTGATATCTGCCCAGTTCCGCAGTCTTCTCATCAATCAGACGCTGTGCGTTCTTCTGTTTTTCCTCCGTGGCCGTCTTTAAAGTCACAAGTTCCTCCTGCTCCGACAGAAGTTCCCGTTCCCTGGCTGCCACTTCCTCCTTCGCTTTTGCATAGCGATCCAGCATTTTCCTGTCATATGCCGCAATTTGACTGATATATTCCGTTCGGTTAAAAAGCTGGGTGAGATCGGCCGACTGAAACAACAGTTCCAGATAATTCGTCTCACCCATTTCATACATATATTGAATTCTCAGCTTCATACTTTCATACTGGCTCTTCTCAGTCTTCTTTGCCTCTTCCAGTTCTTCCTGCGCTTCTGCAATCTCCGCCTCCTTGGCAGCGATGCGTGAATTCAGCGCAGTCACCTGTTTACTCAAAGAATTCAGTTCCTCATCCAGCTTTTCCACGTAGGAAGCCGTGTCAGATTTCAGCCCTTCCAGCTCTTTGATGGTATTCTCCACCTTTTTCTTCTCCTCTTCGAGAGAAGACGCTTTCTTTTTGGCATCATCTATATCAGTCTTCGTGCCATAAGAAGGAAAAATACAGGATACGGCAAGTGTCGCCGCAAGCGCGGCCGTCAGAAATCTTTTCCCGCATCTCATGGGCATCTCCCTTTATACCTTCAACTGTTTCCGAATCGTAAAGAAGCTTACCAGAAATCCGATTCCCACTCCCAGCGCCATCGCCGTTCCGGCCATGTACGGGAAAATGGTTTCCACCGGAATAAACTGGAACAATCCGGACAGAATGCTGAATTTCTCCAGCACATATCCCACCGCATTGCGATAGAGATAGTAAATCGCAAACAGCGGAATCACGGCGCCAATCAGACCCAAAAGCACACCTTCTACCACAAATGGCGCCCGTATCATATAGTTGGTGGCTCCAATCAGTTTCATAATCTGGTTTTCATGCTTTCTGAAAGCCGCCGCCACAGAAATCGTATTGCTGATTAAGAAAATGGCAACTGCCAGAAGCACACCGATAATCAGGATCGAAAGCAGCCCGACTACCTTACCCAGGCTGTTCATCCCTTCCGCAGCCGTTTTCGAATAATTTACCTTCTTGACCTGAGGGATCCCCTTCAGCCAGCTCACAAACTCGTCCTGGTCTTCCAGATTATTCAAAAAGATTGTATAGGAGGCCGAATTAGCCAGAGGATTGTCCTCCTCAAACCCTTCCGCCAGTTCCTGTAAATCACCGAAGTAATCCTTTTTTACCTCTTCCCAGGCTTCTTCCGGAGATGTATACTGTATCTCCTTCACTTCTTCCCTGGCACCTATTTCTTTTCCAATACTCTGAATTTCCTCCTGGGAAGTTTCTTCTTTAAAGAATACCGTGATACCCACAGTGCCTTCTGTATTCTTAATCATGTACTGAACGTTAATCATAATAGAAAAGAACAGGCAAAATAAAAAAATGCACGCGGAAATCGTTGCAATGGAAGCCAGGGAGAATAAGAGGTTTCTACGTATATTATTTATGCCCTGTTTCAAGCAATACCAAAATGTACTAATCCTCATGTGTATATCCGCCTTTTTTCTCGTCGCTGATAATGGTTCCCCTGTCCATAGTAATAACCCGCCGTCTCATCTTGTCCACAATCTCGTGGCTGTGTGTGACGACGATAACCGTCGTACCTCTCCTGTTGATCTCGTCTAACAGCTTCATAATTTCCATGGAGTTGTGGCCGTCTAAATTACCGGTCGGCTCGTCGGCCAGAAGAATCTCCGGCCTGTTGATTAAGGCTCTGGCTATGGCCACACGCTGCTGTTCTCCGCCTGAAAGCTGCTGAGGATAAAATTTGTATTTAGATGAAAGCCCAACCATGGTAAGCATGGCCGGGACGGATTCTCTGATGCTTCTCGCTGAAGCGCCGATGACTCGCTGCGCAAACGCTACATTCTCATAGACGTTTCGGCCCTTCAGCAAACCGAAACACTGGAAAATCATCCCGAGACGGCGCCGGTATTTGGGAACGTACCGCCTTGGCATCTTTCCAAGATTCATGTAGTTGACTATTATCTTTCCGGAAGCCGGCCCCATCTCTTTCCTTCAGAGTTTTAACATAGTTCACTTT
>CAUEKH010000209.1 GCA_959018155.1 uncultured Hungatella sp. | reverse complement strand
ATGGAGATTGGGGAGACAGAGAAAGAGAATCGGGGGGAGAAGATTATGGCGCGGTTATCAGAGGGAAATGGGAGTTCGGGCGGCCGGGTGAGGCGGAGATGGCAGGAGCAGCCGGCGGCTGTTTTTGTTATGGCGGTATTTTTTATGATTTTTGTCTTTGCTGCTTCGGCGAAGGCGGAGGAGGCTGTTAAGGCGGTTTCTGTTAAGGTTACGTCCTCGATTGTGGCGGATTCGGATGAGGGGACGGTTTCCGCGGAGGCGAACAGTCCGAAATACCGGGTGGTATCGGCGGAATTTGCGAATTCCAGGGGAAGCTGGAAGGCGGGAGAGGTGCCGAAGGTTAATATTGTACTGGAGACGGAGGAAGGATATTATTTTTCCTCTATCAATGCAGGAAAGACGACGATTCGCGGGGCTTCCTACTCGTCGGTGGGAAAAGGGAGTGATAACCACAGTATTACGCTGTCGGTAAAGCTGAAACCGGTGAAGGGGACTCTCAGAACGGTGGAGAGCGCCTGGTGGGAGCAGACTCCCACCGGTAAGGCACGCTGGGAGAAGCTGGAACATGCGCCGGCCTATGAACTGAAACTCTACTGCGGCGATTCTATGGTTTACCATGTGGATAAGACGACCTCTGTCACCTACGATTTTTTCCCGTATATGACGAGGCGGGGAGATTACTGTTTTAAGGTTCGGGCTATTGCAAAGACGGAGGCGGATAAAGAGTATCTGGAACCGGGGGAATGGACGGAGTCTGATTTTCAGGAAATAACGAAACGGGATGCGGAAGCCGCAGAGGAGCGGGGGACGGCAAAGAAAACGGTGAAAGATACGCCGGATTCCGGAGCCCCGGGCTGGAGGCAGGATCGGAATGGCTGGTGGTATCAGGAGGCTGACGGGACTTATCCGGTCAACTGCTGGAAAATCATCAATAATAAATGGTATCTCTTCGACATGAATGGCTATATGCTGACCGGCTGGCAGACGAAAAATGGACATGAATACTATCTGACCAGCAACGGGGATATGGTGAGCGGCTGGTTCCAGTACAACCGGATGTGGTATTATTTGGACCCGCAGAACGGGAAAGCTGCCGGCGGCTGGCTGCAGCTGGGAAATGACTGGTACTATATGAACCCGGACGGTACGATGGCGACGCGCTGGATTAAATACAAGGGGGCGTGGTATTACCTCGATCCGGTGAGCGGAAAGATGGTAAGGGATCAGGCGGTGGAAAATTATTATATTAATCCGGACGGAGTCTGGAATCCATAGAGGAGAGGGAGGTTTCTATGTTAAAGATTTGGAAAAGAGCGGCAGCGGCGGCGCTTATGTGTGTTATGTTCTCAACGGGATTTGCCGGCGTCTCTTTCGCCGCTTTGAAAAATGAGACGCGGACGGCGATTGAATCGGTCTCGATCTCGATTCAGTCCGATGTCAGGGCCGACTACGATACGGAGGCTGCCACCGTCTATGTGACGGCCAACAGCAGTCTCTATACAATCGGAGCGTATGAATGGGTGGGCAATAAAAAGGAGTACTGGGAACCGGGCGATCTGCCGAAGGTAAAGATTGAGATTCATGCCAGAAGCGGGTACTATTTTAAAAAGGTGACAGGGTCGTCCAAGTTCCAGATTGCAGGGGGAACCTACTCCAGTGTCAAACCGAAGAATAACAATGAAACGCTGCTTCTCACCGTGACGCTGACACCGGCTTCCGGAATTTTGGAGATGCCGGATTCGGCGGAGTGGGTGGGGTATCCTGTGGGTAAGGCTTCCTGGGAGCCGGTTCCGTATGCCGGCGCCTATGAACTGAAGCTTTACTGTGATGACCAGACGGTGGGCAGTATTCCGAAGGTCAATGCCACATCATTTGACTTTTATCCTTATATGACGAGAGCCGGCAGATACCAGTTCAAGGTGCGGGCGATTCCGAAGGACAGCCAGGAGGAGACTTACATTACCAGCGGAGAGTGGACCTGGTCTGACGAGTGTGATATTGACAGTGACCAGCTTTTAAACTTCGGCGGCCGTGGAGAAACACCGGGACCGTCGGACGGGGGAAATACCGGCAATTCGGGGAATTCAGGGATCACTCCGGCACAGCTTGGCTGGGTGAAGGACCGGGAGGGCTGGTGGTACCGGAATGTAGATGGCACGTATCCGAAGGGGACGTGGCAGGTCATTGGCGGCGCCTGGTATCTGTTCGACTATGACGGCTATATGATGACGGGCTGGCAGGTGAAAAATGGACGGTATTATTTTCTGGATGCCAACGGAGTGATGCAGACGGGCTGGTTACAGGATGGCCGGAAATGGTATTATCTGGGAAATGACGGCGCGATGGTGTCCGGCTGGCTGACCTTGGACGGTAACACGTATTACCTGGACGGGGACGGAAGTATGCACACCGAATGGCTGTTAGACAATGGAAAATGGTACTATTTCAACCCGGAAAATGGGTGTCTTCTTAAAAATACGTATGTGGGAGGTTTCTATTTAAATCAGGATGGCGTGATGGTTTATTAATTAACGATTAAGATTTTGTCACGTTTGAGTTGACGTAACGCATTTTTGTGACTATACTTAAATTAATGGATTTTTGTAACCGAATACGAAGGTCAGGGGCATTTGGAGGGGAAATATGTTTATTGTACCTATTACGAGGATGGACAGCGTTGCATCTTTAGATGAGATGAAGAAGACAGCTGCAGCCCCGCAGATAAAAGACGAGAATCAGTTTAAGAACATTTTAAAGGAGGCAATTGACGAGGCAGATCAGGCAGTAAGCGACACTCAGAAGATGGATCAGATGCTTGCTGCCGGCCAGGTTGACAATTTACATACAGCTTTGATTCAGGCAGAGCAGTCCGCCGCGGCGATAGAATTTACGACCCAGCTTACAAGCAAGGTGGTCAGTGCATATACACAGATTATGGGAATGCAGATCTAAAATAACAGAAAGAACGCAGTGGTGGATTTATGGGTATGAAAGAGAAATTAAAGTCGACGGTTGACAGAAACGGGGCTGTCAGCCGTGTTTTAGACAGTAAAAAGAAGAAAATGGCCGCGGCCGGACTGGCAGTGGCAGTAGTGATCGCAATTGTGGCGGCAGTTTTTCTGAATACAGATAAAACTGGAAACTATGTGACGCTGTTTCCTGGCATATCAAAGGAAGAGAATAATGAGATTCTGGCGGTTTTGAACGGAAGGGGTATTACTGCCAGACGAAATTCAGAAGGCGAAGTGACGGTTCCGGAGAACCAGCTTGGTGACATCATGCTTGAGATGTCTGAGTTGGGGTATCCGAAAACGGCACTTCCTTTTGACATTTTTTCGGATAATATGGGATTCACAACGACGGAATTTGAGAAGAAACAGTACCTTCTTTTAAACCTTCAGGACAGGATGGAGCGGACGTTAAAGGATATGACCGGAATTAAGAATGCTATCGTGACCCTCAACGTGACGGATGATTCCAACTACGTGTGGGATGAGCAGGGGGCCGACAGCACGGGTTCCGTTTCCTTAACGATGATGCCGTCGTATGAACTGTCACCGGAGAAGGTGGCGGCTATCAAGAAGTTAATTGCCAACAGCGTACCGAAGCTTCTCCCGGAAAATGTAACCGTTGTGAACGCGGATACGATGCAGGAGATGGTTTCAGACTCTGTGGGCGATGCCGGAGGATATGGACTGGGGCGGCTCGATTTTGAGGAGAAGGTGGAGGAACGTCTGGCGGATAAGATTATGAATGTGCTCACACTGGCGTATCCGCCGTCTCAGATTCGTGTATCGGCCACGGTGGTGATTGATTATGACCGGATGATCACGGAAGACCTGCAGTATGAGCCTCAGGACAACGGCCAGGGCGTCGTGGACAAGTTTAAAGAAGGCCAGACTGTGAACGGAAGCGGCGGAGGGGCCGGAGGCGTTGCCGGTGAGGAAAATAATACCGATATCCCGACGTACGGGGCTGCCGGAAATGGCGGCTTTAACCAGTCGGGCGGCGAATATTACCGGGATGTCGATTACCTGGTCGGTTACATTAAGAAACAGATCGAGAAGGACAATGTAAAGCTTCAGAAGGCTACCGTAGCCATTACAGTTAATGATAACAATTTGACGGAAGCGAAGAAACAGCAGCTGATTGACGCGGCTTCCAAGGCTGCCAATATCCTGCCGGAGGACATTGTGGTGTCGAGTTTCCAGCAGATCGAGACGGAGAAAGCTGCGGAACCGGTAACCCCGGTTGTACCGGTCCAGGCGCCGGTTCTCGCAGGCGTTGATTACCGCCTTCTGGTGGCCGGCGGTGTGGCAATTCTGCTGATTCTGTTGATTCTGATGTCTCTTTTCTCCCATCGTAGAAGAAAGAAACAGCAAAAAGAAGATAAGGAATTGTTTGAGGCGTTTGACGGGGAGAACGAGGAGACGGCAGAAGTGACTGCCGGGCGTGCCGCAGAAGAAGCGGTGCAGAATGATATCAAAAAGCCGTACGTGAAAGTAGGCGACCCCGACGATCCGGTGGACCAGGTACGCTCCTTCGCGGAGATGAATCCGGAGATTATCGCGTCCATGATTAGTACATGGTTGAAGGAGGACAAGAGGTAACATGCCAGCAGAAGAAAAACGACCGGCAGAAAAGGCGGCCGCCGTCATATCCATGCTTGGAACCGAACGGGCCTCCATGGTATTTCGGTATCTGACAGAAAATGAAGTAGAACAGCTGTCCATGGAAATTACGAAACTCCCCCACATGTCGCAGGACGAACTGGAGGATATCGCCAAAGATTTTTATAACTGCTGTGTGACGGAGAAGGTCATCACAGAGGGCGGAAGGGACTACGCCCGGGAAGTCCTTGAGAAGGCGTTTGGCCAGCAGCAGGCAAAGAGCCTGATGGATCGGGTCAGCAAGGCGCTGAAGACGAAGGCATTTAATTTTATACGCAAGGTGGATTATAAAACCCTGATGACAGCGATCCAGAATGAGCATCCACAGACTCTGGCGCTGATTCTCTCCTACGCGACGCCGGAACAGGCATCGAAGATTATCGCCAATCTGCCCCAGGAGACGCGGGTCGATGTGGTGGAGAGAATTGCCAATATGGACCGGGCGCTGCCAATGGCCATTAAGATTGCGGAAGAAGTCTTAGAGAAGAAGATTGGTTCTTCCTCCTCAGAGGAGGCCATGGAGGTGGGCGGACTCAATTACATCGCCGATGTGATGAACCATGTGGACCGCAGTACAGAAAGAGATATATTTGATGAACTGAATATGAAGAATCCGCAGCTGG
>CAUEKH010000208.1 GCA_959018155.1 uncultured Hungatella sp. | reverse complement strand
GTCCGGACGATCCTCTCTCTTCGTGAATAACATCTCAAATGCAGCGATGACACGCGCTCTCGTCTCACCTGCATCTTGATATCATCAACGTATCCTCTCTTAGCAGCTGCCAGCGCGCTGGACTGTAAGAGGCGGTATGTCTCAGCCTTGTCATTAATCAGGCTGACACTGTCATCTGCCTTTGCAATCTCATCGGCATACATAATCTTCGCCGCTTCTTTGGAATCCATCATACCGATAGATGCTGACGGCCATGCGTAAACCACATCAGCGCCGATAGACTTGCTGCCCATCGTTAAGTATGCGGTGCCCAGAGCCTGTCCAACCACTACTGTTACCTTCGGAACGGTTGCGTTGGCATAGGCGTAAGTAAGCTTCGCTGCTGCCTTTGCAATCTTCTTCTCTGTGCACTTGCTTGCCTTGTAACCCTTTACGTTCACAAGGGTAAGTACCGGAATGTTGAACGCGTCACAGAACTCTACGAATTCTGCTGCCTTTCCACAGCCCTGAGCCGTTAAAACCGCGTCGTATTCCGCAGTCTTTACTCCGCTCTCGTCGTAGGATTCCGTGCGGTTTGCCACACAGCCTACGGTTGTCCCGTTTAAGCGGATAAATCCGGTTACCATGGATGGAGCGTAATCCTTCTTAACCTCCATCAGGAAATTATCATCAGAAATCTGAGATAACGCGATCGCTGTGTCACCCACATAATTTGCCAGGTCTGCACAGAAACGGTTTAAATCGTCGTTACACTCATCGTAAGACATATCGTCCTCATTATTTGCAGGAAGAATAGAAACGAGAGTTCTGATTCCGGAAAGAATCTCCTCCTCGTCTCCTGTAAAGTCGACAAGACCTGTCTCTTTACTCTGGAAATCTGCGGAAGCCGTATCACATTTGCCTGTGAAATTACCGGCAAGCGCGTTCGGGGAATTTACAAATAACTTTCCGCTCTTTGTCTCCATAAAAGTGAAGTCAGCCATCGCAGCTGACACTGCCATACCACCGCCGCATGTGCCAAAAATCGCGCAAATCTGCGGAATCACGCCGGAAGCCATGGTCTGGCTTAAATAAACCTCGCCAAATCCGTTCAGCGCGTCTGTTGCCTCCTGCAGTCTTAAACCTGCGCAGTCAACAAGGCCAATCACCGGTGCTCCCGTCTTCATGGCCATTGCGTAAAGGTTCGCGATCTTCTTTGCATGCATCTCTCCCACGGAACCGCCCAGTACGGACGCATCCTGGCTGTACACATACACAAGGCACCCTTCGATGGTACCGTAGCCGGTAACAACACCGTCAGCAGGGGTTTCCCTTGTTGTCATGTTGAAGTCTGTATTTCTGGCTGTGATGTAGCCGCCGACTTCAACAAAACTGTTCTCATCGAGCAGCGCATTGATTCTGCTGCCAGCCGATGTTTGTGTTGAATTACTCATTTTGCAATCCTCCATTTTGTAATATTTGTATGGGGTCCGTTAAAGAAATAACGAAATCCCATAGAATAACACCAATTTCTGCCGATTATAATTGTATAATTAATTTTGACAAATTTCAAGGCTTTTTTCGATCAAAAAGAACCGCAAACTATGGACTTCCAACAATCCATACTCCGCGGTTCCCCACACTTATGAGCATTTTTTCACAATCTTGCCATACTTCTGGCGAAATAGACAATTTTTACCTGAAACATTTAGGGAAAATGTACAATCACTCCCGGATGGCTGTGATCGCATACTTACCGACTCCCAGTTCCTCATACCGGATCAGAGGCTGCCCCTCTTCTCCCATGGTAACGCAGCCATCTTCTATGGTTAACGCTGCCGTATCGACAGTGGCAACGGCCACCATTAAGTCATCCCCGAATATCATATCCGGATTCTGCTTTAAAAATTCTTCTCTGTCACTGATCACCATTTCTTCTCCGTCAGCCGTTACAAAAGCCACCGGAAAATCAATCAGACCCGCAAACGTTTCCATATCTTTGTCGGCAACAGCCTCCTGAATCCGCTCGGCAAATGCCTCAACAGCTGCAATCTCACTCTCTCCTGCTGCGGCGCCTGGCCCTGCTTCTTCCTCTTCTTCCAGCTGCTCTCCTGCCCCGGCATCACTCTTTAAAGCGCCGGATTCCTGGCTGCCGGACTCCTCTGCGTTTTCTTTTACCGCCGTATCAGCCTTCGTGCCTTCATCCGCAGCGCCTGCTTTTTCTGTCGCCGCTGCCGCCGTTGTGTTGGCCGCTGCTGCCGTTGTATTGGCTTCCGTCTCCACGACTGCTGAGTTTCCTCCCGCTTTGTCATTACCGCCTGACGTACTCTTTTTACCGCAGCCGGTTATCGCCGCCACAGTCAGGACTACAGCCAGACTTATCACAATCCATCCCTTTATTTTCATCGCGCTGTCACCTGCTTCCTTATCATTTCGGGCAAAGTATATCACCCGGCCTGACCAGAAGTCAAGAGACTTTCCAAAACCGTAAATCTTAGTCACTTTATTGTAAGAAACAGCCCTATTTATACTCCTTGTGAAGGGTGAATCCACGGCCGCGCACCTCGCTGACCTGGTTGATGATCATAAATGCGTCCGGATCCAGCCCCATCACAATATCGTTAAGCCGTGGAAGTTCGCGCCCCGAAACCACGGTGAGAACCGCATAGGAAGGCTCCCTTAAATGGCCTCCTTCAATCAGAAGCAGCGTCGTCCCCCGGTCCATCTTCGCCTGGATTTCTTTGCTTACCTCCTCACATTTCGTGCTGATCACCTTGACCTGCACCTGGTTGCGTCCGATCATCAGGACCCGGTCTAAGACCATGGTGTAGAGAAGGACGAGAAGAATACCGTAGAGAATCTGCTCCCAGTTTGAAAATATCATCTGCGTCATCAGAATCAGGCAGTCAAATACCGACATCGTCACCGATACGGAGAAATGGAACTTTTTGTTCAGAATCAGAGGCGGTATGTCCATGCCCCCCGTCGACGCCCCGGCCCGGATCACCATCCCGATACCGGCGCCGATAAACAGTCCGGCAAACACAGTCGCTAACATCATGTCATCTGTGATCGGCACATTTCCAAAAATGCGCTCAAAAACCCCCAGGATAAACGGGTAGTAAAAGGTGCTCAAAATTGTGGTGAAGGCAAATGTCTTTCCCAAAACGAAGGCCCCTGCCGCGAACATCAGAAGGTTAAAAATTCCCACGAACACGGAGACGGGAACCCCGAACCGGTACTGAGCCACCAAAGCCAGTCCGGTCGTCCCCCCGGTAATCAGGCCATTTGGCAGGATAAATAAAGAGACTGCCAGTGCGTACAGCGTATTTCCGGCCAGAATGACCGCTATTTTCTTTCCGTTCATCTTTCCCTGTCCTTTCCGGTCAGGAACTTGTCCTTTAAATGATGCCGCTTCTCTTCGGTCAGACCGATACGCTCCATTAAATAATTTTCTGCGGTTCCGCACAGCTTTTCCATTGCCGAGAAGGAATGGCGGATGTATTCCTCTGAAACGGTTAAAAGGACCGTCACACATTCTGCCAGTTTCCTGTCGCCTGTCTTTGCCTCTACGGCAGCAGCCGTCCTCTTAACGCCTTCCATCACGTAGTCATTGGTCTTTACGAAATCGCGGATCACCGTGTCCCTGTCCACTCCCAAAGCGGTCAGAAGGAGGGCTGTACCGATTCCGACCCGATCCTTTCCGGCGCTGCAGTGCCATAGAATGGCACGATCGTCCGCCTCTGTCAGGATATCGAAAAATCTGCTGTAATACTCTGATGCGTGATCGTCCGTGATTAAATCTTCATACAGTCTGTCAATATAGTTCCTCGGATTTCCTCCCAGAGAAGAGGCGTGCTCCAAAATTCCGGCCATCACATCCTTTTCCTCCTCCTTATCCTCAAAGGTGATTCCCACCGTCTCCTCCGCCAGAATCGGGTTAAATAAATTTATCACCCCTTCTATCTCCGGATCCGGCTTCTGTCTTCGCTCTGTGGCTGTTCTGAAATCCACAATCGTTCCGAGCCGGTAATCTTCAGTCAGGATCCTGATATCCTCCGGGGTGGCATCAATTAGCGCCCCGCTTCTAATCAGGCGGCGGGAAAGAATTTTTCTTCCGTCCAGGGTTTCAATCCCTCCTAAATCCCTCGTATTGTGAAGTCCTTTAAGGACAATCCTTCCACTGTGCTGCTCTTTCGTTTCTATCATCTGAAATCTCTCTCTTTCTTCTTAACAATATTGCAAAACCGGCCGTTTTCGGCCGGATACGCCTCTCAGTATATCACACCCCGCCGTTAAGTGGAAGGGGAAAATATACCCGGGAAATGGGATAACACGTAATGGAAACACCAGCCAAATGAGATCCTGTCGACACTCTCAGATAAATAGACCGGGTACGTTTTCACCGTCTCGCCATTTAACCGGTAGGTAACAGAGCCCACCGCCTGCCCTTTTTCTACCGGCGCGGGCAGTCGTTTTGGCAGTTCTTCTGAAATCTCCACCGTTTCATTTTCCGCCAGCAGAAGCCGCAGGCTCTTCTCTTCCTCTGAAAGCCCCAGCGTCACGGCAGCCTGTGCCGTATCTCTGAGATTTCCGGTAGACGGAATCCCTTCCTCAATGACGATTTCCGGAAATACCCTCTCCTCAAATACTTCCCGGTACTCGTAATTTGCCTTTCCATAATCGAACAGTTTCCGCGCATCCGACCATTTATACGTTTTGTGAGGCGGCCAGCCGCAGCCTAACAGCGCGATGGTAAAGGTCCGTTCCCCGTCTTTTAAGGCGCCGACGTAGGAGTATCCGGCTCCCCCGGTAAATCCCGTCTTTCCGGAAATTGCGCCGTTCATCATGCTCAGCAGCGCATTGTGGTTCGTGCAGTTGTAGGAGTGCTTACCGGTTAAATCCGTGAAATAATAACTCTGCGTCCCGGTAATTTTTAAGAATTCCTCTTTTTCCGGAGAATGGCCGATGCAGTAATTCATAATCCTCGCCAGATCCGCAGCCATAGTGGAGTGCTCCCGCACCACACCATCCTTCTCCTCCTTTGCGTCCAGACCGTTGGGAGTGATAAAATACGTCCCGAAGCATCCCAGATCCCTGGCCTTCTGGTTCATCATGGCCGCAAATCCCTCCACACTTCCGCCCACATGCTCCGCAATCATCACCGCCGCGTCATTATGGGATTCCAGCATCAGGCTGTAAAGCAGATCCTCCAGCTTAAATGTCTCTCCCGGAAACGCGCCCAAATGAACCTTGGGCTGGGCGGCCGCATTTTTTGAGACGGTCACGGTGTCGCTTAAATTTCCATTTTCCAGGGCAACGATACATGT
>CAUEKH010000207.1 GCA_959018155.1 uncultured Hungatella sp. | reverse complement strand
GAAAATGACCGCATCTTTATGAAGCTTTCCACCGGAAGCACCGACAATTTAAAGCCGGAACTGGTAATGGAAGCGTATGATAACTGGCGCGGCAGCAAATGTCCTGATTTCGCATTCCAGGTACAGCGGGAAGAGGTGTACGGAAATGTGGGAAGCGAGGAGGAAAAAGAGCTGATTCCGCTTGCACATATAGGAGAAGAAGTTGAATAAGCTTGTGATAACGAGGTGGAACGGCGCCATTTTAACGGCGGTGATCGCTGACGGAGTCCCGATCCAGCTGGAAATCGAGCCGGAAGGGGAACGTTCCATCCTCGGCAACATCTATATCGGAAAAGTTAAAAATATTGTAAAAAATATCAATGCCGCATTTGTGGATATCGGGAACCATGTGACCGGATATTTGAGTCTGGAATCCACAGAGGTCCGTCTTTCCAACGGCTTAAAACCGGAGGGCAGATTAAAGGCCGGCGATGAGATTATCGTTCAGGTTGAGCGTGATGCCGTAAAGACAAAGGATCCGGTGCTGACCGGGAATCTGAATTTTACCGGAAGATACTGTGTACTGACCTCCGGTAAATGCCAGATCGGTTTTTCTTCGAAAATCACGGATAACGGCTGGAAAAAGCGGGTGAAACCGCTTATAGAAGCGCATAAGGATGAGGATTTCGGAATGATTGTCAGAACGAACGCACCGGAAGTCTCTGATGAGAAACTGATAACGGAACTGGAAGCTTTAAAGCAGCTCTACCGCCAGACGGTAGAGGGCGCGGCCTATCGGACGTGTTACAGCCTGCTGTATGAAAATCCTCCCGCTTACGTATCCGGTGTCAGGGACAGTCTCCACGGAACGCTGGAAACCATTTTAACGGATGAGCGTGATATTTACGATTCCCTTTTGGCCTACCTCACCCGGTCCCAGCCGTGGGATTTGGAGAAGCTGGCATTTTATGAAGATGACCTGCTGCCGCTTTCCAAACTTTATCACATAGAAAAGGCGCTGGAGGATTCTCTTTCAAAGAGGGTATGGCTCAAGTCCGGAGGATATTTAGTCATCGAACCGACGGAGGCGCTGACTGTTATTGATGTCAACACCGGAAAATACGCCGGAAAGAAGACTCTGCGCGATACAATTATGAAGATCAATTCAGAGGCGGCCGTGGAAATCGGCCGTCAGCTTCGCTTGCGAAATCTTTCAGGAATCATTATAATTGATTTCATAGATATGGCGGAGGAAGAAGATAAGAAAAGGCTGATGGAAGTCTTAACCGGTGTTGTCTCGAAGGATCCGGTAAAAACAAATGTTGTGGAGATAACAAAATTAAATCTGGTAGAAATCACCAGAAAAAAGATACGCAGACCTCTCTATGAACAGGTGGCGCAGGTAAAGGAGAAGGCTTAATCATGAAAATCATTATCGTGGGCTGTGGAAAAGTGGGCACAACCCTGGCCGAACAGCTTAACAATGAAGGTCACGATATTACTCTCATTGATAAGAACGCTGCTGTTTTAAATGCAATCTCAGAGCGGATTGATGTCATGGGAATCGTGGGGAACGGAGCGGTATACAATGTTCAGATGGAGGCGGGGATCCAGGATACGGATCTGCTTATCGCGACCACCAATTCCGATGAACTGAACATGCTCTGCTGTCTGATTGCCAAAAAGGCAGGCGACTGCCATACAATCGCAAGAATCCGAAATCCGGAATACAATACGGAGATCGGTTATATCCGGGAGGAACTGGGGCTTTCCATGGCTATCAACCCGGAGATGGCCGCTGCCATGGAGGTGTCACGGTTAATCCGTTTTCCATCTGCAATCAAGATCGATACCTTTGCCAAGGGCAGAATTGAAATTTTAAAAATTATTGTGCCGGAGCATTCCGTCCTGCATAATTTGAAAGTAAAAAATGTATCCGCCAGACTTCACTGTAATGTGCTGATCTGCGCTGTAGAGCGCGGCGATGATGTGGTGATTCCCAGCGGTGATTTTGAGTTAAAGACAGGGGATAAGATCCATTTTATCGCACCTCCCAATGAGACGTATGATTTCTTCAAACACGTAGGAATCGAGAACAATTCTGTCAAATCAGTCATGTTTGTGGGCGGCGGAAAGATCACATATTACGTCGCAAAACTGCTGGAGGACACCAGGATCAAGATTAAGATTATTGAGCAGAATGCAGAGCGGTGCAACGAACTGAGTGAACTGCTGCCGCGGGCCATGATTATCCACGGCGATGGCTCTGACCAGCAGCTTCTGCTGCAGGAGGGGATCCGTCAGGTGGAAGCATTTGCATCCTTAACCGGTTTCGACGAGGAGAATATCATGCTGTCCCTCTATGCCGCCAGCCAGTCAAAGGCCAAACTGATTACGAAGGTCAATAAAATTGCTTTTGAAAATATTATTGAGTCCTTGAATCTCGGAAGCGTGATCTATCCGAAACTCATCACCTCTGACTCCATCCTTCAGTATGTCAGGGCCATGCAGAATTCCATGGGAAGTAATGTGGAGACGCTCTATAAGATTGTCGCAAACCGGGCGGAAGCGCTGGAATTCCGGGTGACAAATGAGCCTGCGATTATCGGAAAATCCTTAGAAGAGCTTCAGTTAAAGGACAACCTTCTCGTAGCCTGTATCAACCGGAACGGAAAGATTATCAGCCCGCGTGGAAAGGATTTCTTAAAAGTCGGCGATACGGTTATTATCGTCACTACAATGACGGGCTTAAATGATTTAAAGGACATACTAAAGTAGGAAAAGGCGAGTGACATGAATAAGAAAATAATCATGTATCTCCTGGGCTGGATCTTAAATATAGAGGCAGTTTTTATGCTGCTTCCATGTATCGTGGCCGTTATTTACCGGGAGAGCAGTGGAATCTGGTTTCTGGCTATCATGGCTGTCTGCGGCGCCATCGGGCTGTTTCTGACTCACAAAAAACCGGACAATATGGTATTTTTTGCAAGAGAAGGCTTTGTATCGGTCGCCTTAAGCTGGATAGTTTTAAGTTTTTTTGGCGCTCTGCCATTCTATCTAAGTGGGGAAATACCGGTCTTTGAAGATGCCATGTTTGAGGTAATATCCGGATTTACCACCACCGGGGCCAGTATTTTAAGTAATGTGGAAGGCTTATCGAACTGTATGCTTATGTGGCGAAGCTTTACTCACTGGATTGGAGGAATGGGCGTTCTCGTCTTTATTCTCTCGATCCTGCCGCTGGCGGGCGGGTACAATATGTACATTATGAAGGCGGAGAGCCCCGGCCCATCCGTAGGGAAACTGGTTCCCCGAGTAAAATCAACCGCCAAGATTCTCTATGGCATCTACTTTTTCATGACAGTGGTGGAGGTGGTTCTGCTCCTGATAGGCGGTATGCCGCTGTTCGACGCTCTGGCTACAAGTTTCGGCACCGCCGGTACCGGTGGTTTCGGGATCAAGAATAACAGCATTGCCTTTTACGACAGCTATTATTTACAGGGCGTCATCACCGTATTTATGATTTTGTTCGGTGTGAATTTTAATGTGTATTACTTATTTTTAATCCACCACGCAAAGGACGCGTTACACAGTGAAGAAGCCAGGACCTATTTAGCCATTATCGGCGTTGCCATTCTTCTCATTACGCTGAATATCCGCAGCGGGTTCGACAGTTTGTTTGCAGCGTTTCACCACGCGGCATTCCAGGTGGCCTCTATTATTACCACGACAGGCTTTTCGACCGTGGATTTTAATGTGTGGCCGGAGTTTTCAAAGGGTTTACTTGTCCTTTTGATGTTCATTGGCGCGTGCGCGGGCAGTACAGGCGGCGGACTGAAGGTTTCCAGAGTAATAATCCTGTTAAAATCCGTAAAAAAGGAACTTTCTTCCCTGCTTCATCCCAGAAGCGTAAAAATAATCAAGATAGAGAAGAAGCCGGTGGAACACCAGGTACTCCGCTCAATCAATACGTTTCTGGCCGCCTATATCACGATATTCGTTTTATCCATGGTGCTTATCAGTCTCGATAACTTTGATTTTACGACGAACTTTACAGCTATCGCAGCTACCTTTAATAACATCGGCCCCGGCCTGGCCGGAGTCGGCCCTGCAGAGAATTTCTCAGCATTTTCCCCTCTGTCAAAATGGGTGATGATGTTCGACATGCTGGCCGGGCGTCTGGAAGTATTCCCAATGCTTCTCTTATTTACGCCGTCAACATGGAAACGCCATTAAAATGGATGAAAAAATCCCGTTCAGTATGCTTGGGCTGCTGAGCGGGATTTCTTTATGGTGTGATGATGTTCCTCAATATTTCTTTTTGATGATAGCGGCTAAAAGCACCACAACCACCACATTGATTGCAAGAATTCCAATGGCAGCCACAATCCCTACATGGTCTGCGACTCCGCCCACCAGCTGCGGCGTCACAATTCCGCCTACCGCGGAGATAGCGGTCAGCACAGCCATACCTAAGGTAGAGCCGTGAATCAGGGGACCAGCACCAGCAATCGAGGTGGGGTAGATACCTGCCAGGAAAAATCCAAAGCAAAGCAGCGCTACCGTGATAACCGGAAGGCTCTTCGTAGAAATCAGTACAAAGAAGCAGATGGCGCTTCCCACCGCGTTCATCAGGATTATGGAACTGTGCCCCATCTTTTTTGACAGAGCAGCGCAGAACAGCCTTCCTACCATAATAACAAGCCATGTAACCGAGACTAAAGCTGTGGCGTACGCTGCACTCATCACACCGGTATTCTGTAAGTAGGTGACAAACCAGCCATTAATACAGTTCTCAACTCCGAGATAGAAGAAGAGCAGGAAAGAAATACAGTAAAACTGGAAAGAGTGAAAGAATGTATTGTTTCCTGTCAAATCCGCCTGTTTTCCGGCCTGTCTGCCCTTTGCCCGCCTCTCAAGGATCTCTGCCCGGCTCTCCAGCAGGGTGTCATCCATCGTCCCATAAGAAATGGCCGAGGTGGCTGTCAGTACCGCCAGCAGATAGATGACGCTCTTCCAGCCCAGGCCAGCCTCCATCATCAGCGCGGTGAGAAACGGCGCCAGAAATGCCCCGACGGCAAAACTGCAGTGCAGAAGATTCAGCTTTCCGGATGCCTCTTCCTCATAGATATCGCTGATATCTGAATTGTTGGTAATTGTGACAGCGCCCCGGATCAGTCCGTAGAGCAGCATCAGGCCATACATAACCAGAAGCGGCGGCAGGAGTGATAATCCCACTAAACAGAGCGGTGTTAAAGCCGTCAGAATGGTAATGGCGCCGCGTCTCTTAAGAAAAGAAACCAGAACCGGGAAAACGAAGCTGCAAATTAAGTTTCCCACCGCCATAGCTGACAGC
>CAUEKH010000206.1 GCA_959018155.1 uncultured Hungatella sp. | reverse complement strand
GTCGGTTTCAGTTCGGATAAGTCGATGGTATAAACTTCCTCATACTCCGCGTCTTCATCTGCCTCATAAACCTTGTAATCACGGGAAGAATGCTCCTTCATATACTGCACGGCCAGTTCATCAACCGGGAAAATTCCGTTCTTTCCGCCGGCCTCGATGGCCATATTGCAGATGGTAAATCTGTCATCCATGGAGAGGTACTGGATCCCTTCCCCGGTAAATTCCATGGATTTATAGAGGGCCCCGTCAACCCCGATCATGCCAATAATATGTAAAATCACGTCTTTTCCGCTGACCCAGCCGGATGGCTTTCCAACCAGTTCGAATTTCAGTGCGGATGGCACCTTAAACCATGCCTTACCAGTGACCATGCCGGCCGCCATATCCGTACTTCCGACACCTGTGGAAAATGCTCCCAGCGCCCCGTACGTACACGTATGGGAGTCCGCGCCAATCACCGCATCCCCGGCCACGACAAGGCCTTTTTCCGGAAGAAGCGCGTGCTCGATTCCCATTTCCCCCACATCAAAATAGTTGGTAATCTCGTTGCTGCGGGCAAAATCGCGGCAGCATTTACAGTTTTCTGCTGATTTGATATCCTTATTCGGGATAAAATGGTCCATGACGAGGGCAATCTTATCCTTGTCAAACACCGTCTGATTGTCAAATTTCTTCATCTCATGGATCGCAACCGGAGATGTGATATCATTTCCCAATACCAGATCCAAATCCGCCTCAATCAACTGGCCCGCTTTTACTTCATCAAGCCCTGCATGGGCTGCCAGAATCTTCTGGGTCATTGTCATTCCCATAATCTATATCCTCCTTCAATACGGTTCACATTTTCTGCTTTACATTTTAGCATACTTATTGATATAATAGAAATACATAATATGAATACTTACTATAATACTCAGTTATATGTTACAGCCCGCAACGGGGAGATTTGTAACGGTTTTATCAGAAAAGAGGTACCCACATGGAGCAGAATCTATCCCAATATAAGATCTTTTATGAGGTGGCCCGCACGGGCAACATCTCGAAGGCTGCCAAAGAACTCTACATCAGCCAGCCCGCCATCAGCAAATCGATCAGCAAGCTGGAGGACAGTCTGGGAGTGGCCCTTTTTACCCGGAATTCCAGAGGCGTCCAGCTGACGGAGGAGGGCGAACTCCTCTTCCATCATACCGAGTCAGCTTTTGAGGCCCTGACCCGCGGGGAAAATGAATTAAAGCGCATCAAGGACTTCAATATCGGCCATCTGAGAATCGGAGTCAGCAATACGCTCTGCAAATACGTGCTGCTTCCCTGCCTGAAGGGATTTATCGAGAAGTATCCTCACGTGAAAATCACCATCGAAAGCCAGTCCACCACCCACACCATCGCCATGCTGGAACAACAGCACATCGATCTGGGGCTGATTGCGGAGCCCTCCGGAAGGAAGCCGCTCATTTTCCAGCCGGTCATGGATATTCAGGATATCTTTGTGTCCACAAAGGCCTATCTGGACAACTTATATCTGCGGGAGGGGCAGAATACCGATATCTTCCAGACCGGCAACATCATTCTCCTGGACCGCAACAATATGACGCGCAAGTACATTGACGAGTACTTGAGTGAACATCAGCTGATTCCCAATCAGGTGCTGGAGGTCACCACCATGGACCTTCTCATCGAATTTGCAAAGATCGGCCTCGGGATCGGCTGCGTCATCCGGGAGTTCGTCCAGGAGGAACTGGACAACGGAAGTCTCGTGCGCGTTCCCATGAAGACGCCCATCAAAAAGCGCACCATCGGCTTTGCCTATAACCCGGGCGCCACCTCCCGGGCGCTGGAGGATTTCCTCTCCTTCTGCCAGACTGGTCCCGGAGCGGCAGACGACTCCTCTGCCATCGTTTTGCCATAAGAGAATGAATCTCGATACCCTGTGCCTGTATCGACTTCATCAACCCACACAGCAGGGAGCGCGAATTTCGTCTGAAATCCGCGCTCCCTGCTGTTATGTAATAAACCGCATCTTCCGTCCTGCAGCTTAGTTATCAATTAACTTGCTGCCGTCGTTCCAGCTGTACAGCTTACGAAGTTCTGCACCAACCTTCTCAGCCGGATGTGCCGCTTCTTTTGCTCTCATGGCATTGAAGTGCGCGCAGCCAACCTGGTTCTCAAGCAGCCACTCTTTTGCAAAAGAACCATCCTGAATATCGGTAAGAATCTTCTTCATGGCCTTCTTCGTATCTTCTGTTACAATCTTCGGGCCTGTGATATAATCGCCGTACTCTGCTGTATTGGAGATAGAATATCTCATTCCTGCAAAGCCGCTCTCAAAGATTAAGTCTACAATCAGCTTCATCTCATGGATACACTCGAAATAAGCGTTCTCCGGCGCATAGCCTGCTTCTACCAGAGTCTCGAATCCGGCCTTCATCAGTGCGCAGACACCGCCGCATAACACGGCCTGCTCGCCGAAAAGGTCTGTCTCTGTCTCAACCTTGAAGGTTGTCTCCAGAACACCTGCTCTGGCGCCGCCTAAAGCCAGTGCGTAAGCAAGAGCGATATCTTTTGCCTTGCCTGTATAGTCCTGATGAACGGCTACGAGACACGGAGTTCCTCTGCCTACCTTATATTCATTTCTTACCGTATGGCCAGGTGCCTTCGGTGCGATCATGGTAACATCCACATTCTTCGGCGGAACGATCTGGCCGAAATGGATTGCAAAGCCGTGTGCAAACATCAGCATGTCGCCTTCCTTCAGATTCGGTTCGATGGATTCCTTATACATGGCAGCCTGCTTCTCATCATTAATCAATACCATGATAATGTCCGCTCTCTTTGCTGCCTCTGCTGCTGTATAGACAGTCAGTCCCTGAGACTCTGCCTTGGCCCATGACTTGCTTCCCTCATAAAGTCCTACGATTACATCACAGCCTGACTCCTTTAAGTTCAGTGCGTGTGCGTGTCCCTGGCTGCCGTATCCGATGACTGCAATTTTCTTTCCCTCTAATAAGGATAAATTACAGTCTTCCTGATAATAAATCTTTGCCATCTTTTATTTCCTCCTCATATATGTATTCATTTATATTGTGTTAAAGGAACGTTGCCGACGACTCTCTTGTCCGCCTCTGGCAGTGCCTCTAGCTAACGTGATTTCAATGCCTTATCCCCGTGGTTACGGTAAATAACGGACATCATCGGAACCTCTGGAAAGACCGGTAAGTCCCGTTCTTGCAAGTTCCAGTATCTCATAATCCTCCAGTAAGTTAATCAGCGCATCGAGTTTGGACTGATCGCCTGTCAGCATGACAGTCAGGGAATCCTTCCCCACATCGACGATCGTGGCGCGGAAAATATCCGCAATGGCGCTGACCGCCTGACGCTCGCTGGCATTGGCCTTAACCTTTACAAGAATCAGTTCCCTGTATACAGAGCGGCCCGGTTTCAATTCCTTGATATCGCGAACATCCTCCAGCTTGCGAAGCTGCTTCTCTATCTGATCCAAAATCTCCTGATCACCAATGGATACCACCGTCATTCTGGAATATCTCTCATCCGCGGTGACACCTACGGTAAGACTCTCAATGTTATAGCCACGCCGGCTGAACAGCCCGGCCACCCGGCTCAAAACACCGGAAGTATTGTCAACCAGCAACGATAATACGATTCTCTCCATTCCTATCCCCGCCTTTTTGTATAGTGATTTTAATGATAGCAACCTTACTTCTATTTGTCAACTACATAAAAGTAATGTGTATGATAACTTTAAGTTATGGTTATTCTTTCCCGGTCTGTCAATGACAGCCAGTTTCCTTATCGGATGCGGATGATATTTCCCTCTTTTCTCGGCTTCGCCGGCGGAAGTTCTCCGCTTCTGTGTCCCAGAATGCAGTGGCCGATTCCCTCGTAATCGCCCTCTATCCCCCATTCCTTTAACAGCTTCTTTCCTTCCTCGCTGTCAAACACCTCTTTGGCCCGGTGAATCCAGCAGGAATCCACGCCGACAGCATACGCCGCGTTTAAAAGATTCCCCATCACAAGAGAGCCGTCATAGAGGTACGTCGGAACGCTTCTGTCCGCCAGAACCACGATAACCACCGGCGCGCCGTAAAACGGGTCAGAGTCGGATCCCATCACCGCGGCATTCATGGCTGAAAGCCGGTCGCGCAGCTTCCGATCCTCCACCGCTACCATCATGACAGGCTGTCTTCCCATACCGGAAGGGGCATAGGCGCCCGCCTCTAAAATCGCCTTTAAATCCTCTTCCGCCACCGGTTTTGCCGTATAGGCGCGCACACTTCTTCTCTCTTTTAAGTCCTTCAATGTCTCCTTCATAAAACCGCCTCCTGATTTCCATATTTTTGCATTGCGTCAGTTTCCTGTACCGAAGCAGAAAGCCGGTACTCCCCTAATTTAAGACAGGGCAGTCCACTTTTTTTTGCGGACTGCCTCTGAAAACAGTTTTTCTATTCGCTCCACTCCGGCTTCCACGGCCCGAGATTACGGATAAAACCGGCAAATACCCTGGGGTCGCCGGCGGCATTCTTCGCCACATGGCCCCGGCAGCTCAGCTTAATCCATTCCCCATTCCTGTTTCTTGCCCGATACTCCACATTATGATTGCCGGACTTCCCGTCAACCACCGCCTGATTGGCCAGCCAGAACTTCTCCCAGTCAGCCGGATGGATGATGGAACGCCAGATGTCCGGCGCATTCTGAATCACTTCCCCGGGAAGGGCGAACTCCTCCACCAGCTTCCGGCTGTAGCGGAAGGTATTGGTGGCTATATCGCAGACGTATAAATACTCATCCGTGCTCTCCACCAGAGCATCATAGAGATACTGCTGGTCATAATCAAATGCCTCCGGCTTCAGGAGACGCCACTGGTTTATCTCGTCAGAACCGGCCTGCCCCTTTCCAAGTCTCATGTGGTAAAGCCGCTTTTTCTCATACATGCGCTCGTCCACCTCACGGAGGATCCCGGCCACACTTAAGGTGTGATCCGGCGGCAGTTCTAAAAGGCCGGCGCAGAAACTCAGTTCATACGGAACCCGATCCTGCCTGCGGACCTCCTCCAGCCGTTCTTTCACAAGACTGAGTTTTTCCGCGGAAGCTTTCTCTGTCTTATCCGTAAAGACGATCAGGAACTCATCCCCGCTCAGCCTGCAGGCAAACTCATCCCCCTCTAAGACGCCGGCCACTGTTTTGGCAATCGTTTTTAATAAGTTATCGCCTTCCCTGTGGCCATACGTATCATTGACATTCTTCAGAGAGTTGACATCATACATGCAGACTGTCACGGTACGGTTCTGATGTCTTGCCTGACCCAGCAGTTCCTCCAGCCTGTTCTTACCGCCTCTG
>CAUEKH010000205.1 GCA_959018155.1 uncultured Hungatella sp. | reverse complement strand
ATCGCATTTTTCTTCAGAAAAATACGATGAATGCCGGCGGTGCCCCTCCGCCCGCACCTCGCCGGCCTTAGAACTGCCGCTGCCCCCTGTTTCGCCCGGGAACACAGGAGAGGGGCTTCCGCCCGGCCGCAAGTCTTCCGGACTCTCCACCCGTCTCTCCCCGAAGAAAAAAATAAAAAAAATTAAAAATAAATGCAATAAAAACCCCGCCCCCTGCATTAACCTATTGAACGGATGAAAATAATTTCTGTTCCCACCGATAACAAGGGCAAAAAAACATATCAAGAAAAAGCGAAATTCCTTGATGCATTACACTCCATCACACCCGCCCCGGTGATTCGGTAAAGGATGCAGGACATATTTTCACATATTACAATCTAACGGCAATTAGAATTTGTAAAACGAAAAGAAAAAGGCTGACCCCGCGCAGGCAGGTTCAGCCTTTTTCTTTTTATTTTTATTTAAAACATTCCGTCTGTCTGTTACCACTCACGGTATCATGGCGCCGTCGGCTCCCACGTGGTATCCATCCGGCGTAGTCGTATTGACAAGCAGCCGTCCCTGTGTTCCGTCTGACATGGTATTGAAAAAATACGCCTTTCCATTGACAATCTGCCAGCCTGTCCTCATAGAACCGAGAGTTCCGTCGTCGACCGGATTTAAATAGTATTGATATCCGCTGCCATCGGTGTACCAGCCGGTCATCATATGGCCGCCCTGGTCAAACAGATACCATCTGCCGTCGATATATTTCCAGCCATTGGAAGGCCAGCTTCCATCATTATACTGGAACCACCAGCCGGCAGGGCTGTAACGCCAGCCTCTGGCATACGTATACGCGCCAGGGCCGTCATACTCATCGTCATAGTCGTCATCTGACCAGCAGTCGCACGAAACGCTTCCCTCAATCGGACCCGTCTGTTTCGTTCCGGAACCGTTGAATCCCGGGTAATCCCGGACCGTCTGCCAGTCATCTCCAAATGATATTGTGGCACAGGCTGCGGTCATCACTGCCACAGCCGCCAGAAGCACCAAGAGTTTTTTTCTCTTTCTCACTGTGTTCCCTCCTGTTTTTCCTGGTTTTCAAATACCCGGCAGCTTACCATACATGCGTTTTTTCCACCCGGCCAGTATAAAGATCTGGCGCTGGCGTAGACGTACTGTTTTAATTTTGGATTCCAGACAACACTGGAAGCCGAGGTTCTTCCACAGTCCATCAGTGCCAGCGGGCACCCCTCGCACATGTGATCCGCTCCAAAAAATACTTCGTAACAGACTCCGCCTTTTCGAACTTCCGGCTGAATCTCCGCAATGGCCTGATTTCCATACAGGAAACGGCAGCTTTCCTTTTCCAGCACATAGTACCAGTCTCCCTGGTCATCCAGGGTGGCACGGAAACTGGCCGACGTCTTCGCAAGCTGCTCCTCTGCTCTTCCCTTGATTAAGAATAAGCCAAGTATTCTGGCCAGCATCTTTAATATCAGAATCTGGTTCCGGGTCCAGTAACGCTTGCCCGAGCATTCATCAAAGCCAATAAAGCCTTTAATCTTATCGCCTTCCATAATGAGGCACTGAAGCATGGATTTAATTCCCTGAGCCTCCAAAATCATACGATCCCGCGTGAGCAGTGTGGTGACATCGCGGCAGAAGAAAACGCCTTCTTCATTGAAATTATCGTAATAACTCTCTTCCTCAACGAGCGGCAGTTCCTTTAAACAGTCTATCTGTGGTTCCACGCCATCGTTACACCATTCATATGTGTTGGTCGTCAAGGCTCCGTCTTCGGAGTCCTCAAATATATAGGCCCGGCTGACTCCCGCCTGCCTCCCAACTATCTCCAGAATCTGCTGAATCGACTGGTCCATGTCCCTGGAATGCGTCAGAATATCCAGGACATACCCCTCCAGTTCACGGCCCGGCTCTTCCGACTGCACCGGCAATCCGCGATCCTCTACATTCTTATCGCTCTCTTCACAGACCGGATCATAGAAAGCATAGCGGTTTTTTCCTCTCCGCTTGGCCCGGTAAAGAGCAGCATCTGCATTTTTATAAATTGCAGCAAAATTATCTCCGTTAAGAGGCGCCAGAGAGATTCCCAGGGAACAGGAGACGAAATCGTCCGCCTGCAGGACAATCTCCTTAAAACTGTTCAGGACATCCTTCGCCTTCTCTTCCACTTCACTGACGTCTTTGACGTGTTTCATCAGAATGGCAAATTCATCGCCGCCCACTCTTCCGATAAAAGCATCTTTCTTAAACAGCCCGCGCAGCTTATCGGCGATATCCTTTAGCATCACGTCACCGCTTAAGTGGCCGTACACGTCATTTATTTTCTTAAAATTGTCCACATCCAGGATCATGAGGGCACAGCAGTCATCGGGAGTCGCCTTTACCACATAGCGCTGAATCAGGGTCTGAACCGCGCCACGGTTGTAAAGTCCTGTCAGAGAATCCTTCTCCGCCATCTCCTTGAGCCTCTCTTTTTCTCTCTTTTCCCTGTCAATATCAGCGATCAGGCCAATCACACGGGCCGGAAGGCCATTCTGATCCGTCTGCACTGTATAATGGATGCGGCACCAGATATAGCTGCCGTCTTCCTTTTCAATTCTGATTTCATTCTCACCCTGGGGAACCCCCAGCATTACATCCTTCGCTATCCTGGTAAATATCCGGATATCTTCCGGATGGATATGGCCGTTGACTGGAATTTCCGCGGAAATACGTTCCTGGATGGGCTGATATCCAAACTTGTCCTTCCAGTTATGGGAGTAGGTGATGGTATCATCTGCAATATTCCACTCAAACATCACATCACTCGTCTGACTCATTACAATCTGATACCGCTCCAGACTGAGCCGCAGTTCCTCGTCAGCTCTCCGGCGCTCCGTGATATCAAGCAGGATACAGTAAAAGGCAGGTCTTCCGTCCCTCTGGACCAGCTGGCCGCGATCCTGGATTACCACAAATGTGCCATCCTTTCGGCGCACACGGTATTCAATTTCCTTGGTGCCGCTGTTCTTCAGCTGCCGGATTACGTCTTCCCATGTTTTTTCCAAGTCCTCCGGTTCAATCATACGGCTGAATTTATTTTCAAACACGGTTTCGACATCTTCCCGCGTATATCCGAACACATTTAAAAAGCCATCGCTGTAATAGATCAAATCAAGGTCACTGTTATACTCACAGCAGATAACGCCCCCCGGAATGTTCTGTATCAGGGCATTTAAATTGGAATTGGTTTCTTCCAGTTCCCGGGACTGCTGACCGACTAAATCGCGAAGCACCCTGGCGCTCTCCATCCCCCCGGTGGCCGCTTCCTCTCCCCATCTGTCATTGGGAAGAGAGTGGTGCATCTGTTTAATGCGCAGACCGTGTTCATCATAAAAACAGATGCCTGTCATATGGAGTTCATATTCCGTCTTCTTATTCCGGCTCGTGCGCTGAACGAAGCAGCAGCCGGAAAATGAAAAAAGGGATGGCAGAACCATTGATGCAGAGTATTCTGATTTCAAAATCTCATAAGTATATCCATTATTTAAAAAATTCTTATGCAGAAGGGCACGTATCGTATCACGCCCCCGCACACAGCCACAGATACCCGCGTCCGTCCATTCAATATCTTCATCCAGCATACAGCCGGCTTCGTTAAAATTCTGATTCTCAAGGCAGATATGATGAAACAGTTCAATGGCCTTTGAAACCTGACGTTCTTCCTTTGTCATATCTTTTCCTTTCCGGATTTTTCTATAATGGAACAGACACGTTCCTTTTCTTCTCTTATTCTACCGTTTTTCACACATTTTTACAAGATACAACAAGAACATTTTAAAAAACAGGGCTGCAAGCCGCATTACTGCATGGCTTACAGCCCTGTTTCGCTGTCTTTCACTATTTAAAAATACCCTTTTTTCTGTGCTTCTCTCCATCGGAACAGTCGCCGCCCATGGCTTCGTCGAATTTGCGAAGCGCCTCTTTCTGCGCCTCGTTCATCCTCTCCGGCACGGAAACGACAAGCGTAACGTAATGGTCGCCGCGGACCGCCTTATTGCGCAGGGACGGAACGCCCTTGCCTTTCAGACGCACCTTCGTATCGGTCTGGGTTCCCGGCTTCACATCGTACTCCACATCGCCGTCCACGGTCTTGATGCGGATTGGACCGCCAAGAGCCGCCTTTGCAAAGGAAATCGGCACGGTTGAGAAGATGCTGGTATCCTGACGCTTGAAAATCGGATGGCCTGATACAACCGCCTCAACCAGCAGATCGCCGCGCTCTCCGCCGTTCGTTCCCGGCTCGCCGGCGCCTGCCAGGCGAACGCTCTGGCCGTTGTCAATACCGGCCGGGATGGTGACTTTGAATTTCTTGCGCTTTGTAATATATCCTGTTCCATAGCAGTCCGGACATTTCTCCTTGATGATACGGCCGGTACCGCCACAGTCCGGACACGTCTGAACGTTCTGGACCTGTCCGAAGAAGGACTGCTGGGTGTACATAATCTTTCCTTTTCCGTTACACTTCGGACACGTAACCGGGGAAGTCCCAGCCTTGGCGCCGCTTCCGTGACACGATGCACACTCCTCTTTATAATTGATCTCAATCTCCTTCTCACAGCCGAATATGGCGTCCTCGAAGGTGATCCGAACACTGGTCCTGACATTGGCGCCCCTCGATGGTCCATTATAACGGGCACTGCTTCTTGAACGCCCGCCGCCAAAGATGTCGCCAAAGATATCTCCGAAGATATCCCCCATGTCCGCCCCTGTAAAATCAAATCCGCCGAAGCCGCCTGCTCCGCCGCTGCCATCAAATGCAGCCGGACCGAACTGGTCATACTGGCGTCTCTTATCCGGGTCACTGAGTACACTGTAGGCTTCTGAAGCTTCCTTGAACTTTTCCGCAGCCGTGGCGTCTCCCGGGTTGGTGTCCGGATGGTATTTCTTAGCTAATGCCCTGTAGGCTTTCTTGATCGCCGCGTCATCCGCGTCTTTCGGAACGCCCAGGACTTCATAATAATCTCTTTTTTCTGCCATCTTAGGTCTACCTCTCACTCAAATCTATCCCCATACCGTCCTGCCGTATTCCCCACAGAACGTCCGGGTTTGGAACTGCGGAAAAAGTGCTGTATTGCTACAACACTTTTCCCCCAGGTCCTGTCAACAGACTAGATTATCTTACACCTCTTTGTAGTCGCCGTCAACTACATCGCTGTCCTGATAGGAAGTCTGGCCTGCGCCTGCTCCCATATCCGGGCCTGCGCCCTGTGCTCCGGCAGAGGACTGAGCCGCCTCATAAACCTTTGCAAATAATGCCTGGGCGCTGTTCATCAGCTTCTCTTTTCCAGCCTTGATATCTTCAATCTGGGCATCTGTCATCTCTT
>CAUEKH010000204.1 GCA_959018155.1 uncultured Hungatella sp. | reverse complement strand
CCTACGCGGCATACGGTATGACGAAATTCATGTTCTACCTGGTTGGTATAGCCATTGCGTTCTTCGGTTCCGCGGCTCTTACCTATTTCCTGGGATTTGAGGATTTAGAGGACAAAAAAGGCAGCGCGAAGAAAAACAGTGTTTCTAAAACAACAGAAGTGGTAAATGAGCCGGCTGATATCGAGATCACCTCTCCTGTGGAAGGAAAGGCGTATGATATCACAGAGGTGCAGGATGAGGTATTTGCCTCCTGCGCCCTTGGAAAGGGAATCGCGGTTCTTCCGTCAAAAGGGGAAATCGTGGCGCCGGCAGACTGTACGGTATCGGTTTTATATCCGACGCTTCACGCTATGGGGCTTCTCCTCGATAACGGCGTGGAACTCTTAATCCATGTGGGGATGGACACCGTCAATTTAAATGGCGATGGATTCCAAAAGTATGTAGAACAGGGCGATAAGATTAAGAAAGGAACGAAAATCGTTTCCTTCGATATTAATAAAATCAAAGAAGCAGGGTACGATACGACTGTATGTGTCATCGTCTCCAACACAACCGCCTATACAGACGTGGTTGGTATCAAGAGAGAACACGTGGGATATGACAGCAGCGTGATTATGGCAGTGAGATGAGAAGAACAGGAGGACTGAAATGAAATATCATTTTCCGGAAAATTTTTTGTGGGGCGCTTCCTCCTCGGCATTTCAGATTGAGGGCGCCTGGAATGAAGATGGAAAGGGCATGACCGTAGCGGATTACAACTCCTTTAAGCGGTCTGCCCTCCAGGCAGATACGAAGACAGCCAGCGATTTCTACCATCACTGGAAGGAAGATATCGCCATGATGAAGGAGATGGGATTAAAAGCGTACCGCTTCTCCATCTCCTGGGCGAGAATCATCCCCGATGGAGACGGCGCGGTCAATCAGTCCGGCATTGATTTTTACAATCGTGTCATTGATGAGCTGATTGAAAATGGAATCAAACCCCTCGTCACTTTATATCATTTTGACTTGCCATGGGCGCTGGTAGAGAAGTATAATGGATGGGAAAGCCGCGACTGTATCTATGCGTTCGAGCGGTACGCCAGAATCTGTTTTGAGGCATTTGGCGACAGAGTGAAGATGTGGCAGGTCCACAATGGACAGAACTTAATGATGCGTGTCGATGAACGTATGAACATCCGCGTGACAGATCCGTATCTGGCCGATAAGATGCGGGCACAGATGGATTACCACATGTTCCTGGCTCACGCCCTGGCAGTAAACGCCTGCCACGAGCTGGTGGAAGACGGGAAGATAGGTCCTGCGGTTTCTTCCACCTGCACGTATCCGCTGACCAATAAGCCGGAGGATGTCTGGGCAGCCAGGATGAATGACTGGTTTAAGACGAATTACTGCCTGGAGATGCACCAGAACGGCGAGTATCCGGGATATTATATGCGGTATTTAAAAGAGAGGAATATCGTGCCGAAGATGGAAGAGGGCGATAAGGAACTCTTAAAGAGCGCGAAGATGGATTACATTGCGCTTAATTACTACCGCACGCTCTGCGCCAGCTATTTACCGGCCGATGAGGACCATCCGGTGGGAGTCAGGGAGTTTCGTGGCAACGAGGTGGATTTTGACCAGTACGGCTATTTCCGCGACGAGAGAAATGAGAACTTAAAGGCCAGCGAATACGGCGCGCAGATTGACCCGATGGGACTTCGGATGGTACTGAACAGCTATTACCGCCTGTACCATTTGCCGTTGATTATCACGGAAAATGGACTCGGTATGGCGGATACGGTGACGGAAGACGGAAAGGTTCATGACGATTACCGGATTGACTACTTAAAGGGCCATGTGGAAGCGTGTGCTCTGGCCATTGAGGACGGGGTGGAACTGATGGGGTACTGTCCCTGGTCGGTGATGGATTTGCTCAGTTCCCATCAGGGATTTAAGAAACGGTACGGTTTTATCTATGTGAACCGGGATGACATGGATGAGAAGGATTTGAGGAGAATCAGAAAGGACAGCTTTTACTGGTATCAGAATGTAATCAGAACAAATGGAGAAGATTAAGGTGGGAGTATGCGTGTAGTAAAGGTGCTGAACAACTCGCTGGTGCTTGCGCTTGACGAGGATGGATGCGAGACGATTCTGATGGGGAAGGGGATCGGTTACAACAAGGCCATTGGATATCAGTTTCAGGAGAAAGAGATTGAAAAGGTTTTTGTATTGAGAGACAGGGAGATTTCCAGAAATATCATCCGGCTGGCGGCTGAGACGGACAGCGTCTATTTTGAACTGGCCAAGACGATTATCGACTATGCGGTGGAGACGTACGGGATGGAGCTGATGGATCACATCTATTTATCCTTAACCGACCATCTGGCATTTGCGGCCAGGCGGGTGAAAGACGGGATTGTCCTGCAGAATTTCTACGTATTTGATATGAAGAAGTTCAACCCTGACGAGTTTGACGTGGGGCAGTACGGCGTACGGCTTTTAAGAGAGCGGACAGGGCTTCCGATTCCCATGGATGAGGCCGGCAATATCGCGTTCCATTTTATCAACGCCCAGTATAACCATCCGTATAACAGCCAGAATTTAAGAATTAACAGGACCGTTGACGATGTGTTAAATATTGTGAAGTACCACTACGGGCTGATCTACCAGGAGGACACGATTGCGTTTTCCAGATATGTCACTCATGTGCGTCTCTTCGCCCAGCGGCTGGTGAGCGGGCAGCAGCTAAAGTCGGAAGAATCGGACCTTCTGTTTGAGCAGATCACCGCTGTCTGCACTTCGGAACTGGAGTGCACGAAGAAGATACGGATCTATGTGAAGGAAGAGTTTCACACGGAACTGACGGATCAGGAAGAGGGGTATCTCGTCCTCCACATCCACAGGATCCTGGCAGAGACAGCGGCAGCAGGGGGAAAGAAGGAAAGCGGTTCCGGCAGAGAAGCATGAGGAGTGAAAGAAGACAGCTACCAGGACAGGGACACCAAACCGGAAGTACGGGGAAACCAGGGGTGTGCCTGTCCTGGCTGGAATTGAGAATTAATTGGAAAAAATTCGAAAATTCGAAAAACGATGGAAAACATGGAAAACATCAAAATTTGCTGTTGACATTTTCTCCAATTAGTAGTAAACTATCTAAAGTTGTGAGAGCAACAGACAGGAAAGCAGGTATCCGCCTCACCACGGCACGAGTAAGTGACCCTGGTTCATAGCCTTATTTGCATGGGTGAATAATGCAGATGGTAAGACTCTGGTGGTGGATAGCGTATGTCTATCTACTTTTTTTATGTCCGAAGGACTGAAATGTGGATTCCGACCAAATACACACACTATATGATGGAGGTGCACGACAATTAGCGATTTAATGATTAACGAACAGATTAGAGACAAGGAAGTTCGATTGATTGGTGAAGATGGAGAACAGTTAGGGGTGATGTCCGCAAGAGATGCGTTACAGCTTGCAAAGGAAGCGGAACTCGACCTGGTTAAGATTGCTCCGACAGCAAAGCCACCGGTTTGTAAGATTATCGACTACGGTAAATACAGATACGAACTGGCAAGAAAAGAAAAAGATGCTAAAAAGAAACAGAAGGTAATCGAGATTAAAGAAGTCCGTTTATCTCCCAACATTGATACGAATGATTTAAATACAAAGACGAGCGCCGCAAGGAAGTTCCTCGAAAAGGGAGATAAGGTCAAGGTAACCTTACGTTTCAGAGGTCGTGAGATGGCACACATGTCAAAGTCAAAGTATATCCTGGATGATTTCGCGAAAGCGTTAGCCGATATAGCGACGATTGATAAGCCGTCGAAGGTGGAAGGAAGAAGCATGGTTATGTTTTTAACACCAAAACGTTAAGTAGAACATTATCAAGGAGGAAAATACAATGCCTAAATTAAAAACAAGCAGAGCAGCTGCAAAGCGTTTCAAAAAGACCGGTACAGGAAAGCTTGTAAGAAACAAAGCTTACAAATCTCACATCTTAACTAAGAAGTCTACAAAGAGAAAAAGAAATCTTAGAAAAGATATTGTTACTGATGCAACCAACGCAAAAGTAATGAAGAAGATTTTACCATATTTATAGGATCTTAAGTTAAGAAGGAGGAAAAACCGATGGCAAGAATTAAAGGCGGTATGAACGCTAAGAAGAAACATAACAGAGTGTTAAAGATGGCTAAAGGCTACAGAGGCGCTCGTTCCAAACAGTATAGAGTAGCAAAGCAGTCTGTCATGAGAGCATTAACCAGCTCCTACGCAGGCAGAAAAGAGAGAAAGAGACAGTTCAGACAGTTATGGATTGCACGTATCAACGCTGCAGCACGTATCAATGGCTTATCCTACAGTGTATTTATGCACGGATTAAAGCTGGCTGGTGTTGATTTAAACAGAAAAGTCCTGGCTGATATGGCTGTTAATGATGCAGAAGGATTTGCTAAGCTGGCAGAGCTTGCAAAAAGCAAAGTTGCTTAATAGAAATTGCATATTATAAATTTGAAGGAGACTGTGAAAAAAACGGAGTTGATTTAACTCTCGTTTCGCAGTCTCTTTTTTTGAATTTTCCCCAAAAAGAGGAGTCACTCGATGGCTGATTCGAGTGACTCCCCTGTGTGATTGAAAATAACCGGTATAGGAAACTCAATGGTACTATCTACACAACCTTAACGTGGAACTGGTCAGCCTGCCGCATGATAGCCTGACTTAAATTTCCGTCAGAGACGATAACGTCCACATCCTGCATGGTGGCAAAAGTGAAGGTGCTGACGATTCCGATTTTTGTGGAATCCATCAGCATGACAGCCCGTTCCGATTTTCGGAGGACCGTATTCTTCAGCTTGAATTCCTCCTCCTCCCCGCAGGTAAAACCGCGTGTGCTGCTGTAACCGGTGACACCGAAAAAGACAGTGGAGAAGTTGATGGTTTCAAGGAAATCAGTGGTCCGCGAACCGTTCACGCTTAAACTGGGGCTGTTTAACTGTCCCCCCAGAACGTGGACCTTTGCCTGAGATAAGCGGGCCAACTCGTAAGCGCAGCTGATGCTGTTTGTAAATATCGTATATTTTCCGTCAGGAAACACCTTGGAAAATTCCGTTGTAGTAGAACCGGAATCAATAAATATGACACTTCCGGGTTCAATGAACGACACAGCCTTGGAGGCAATGAGCCTCTTTTCCTCCATATTGCGTACGGAACGGTTGGAAAAGAAATCCTCGGTTCCGATGATGATGTCCAGCGATTTTGCCCCGCCGTGGGTACGCACAATCTGCTTCGACCGGTCGAGATACTCCAGATCACGGCGGAGTGTCATCTCCGATACGTTGGGAAAATGCTGCTTTAATTCTGTAAAATGCACGAATCCCCGTTCGTTAATTAATTCTACAATTG
>CAUEKH010000203.1 GCA_959018155.1 uncultured Hungatella sp. | reverse complement strand
CTGAGCTGTCGTATGGTCAATACCGGTTGTATTCGGAAGTAAGTATCCGCCGCTGCCAAGTTTTGCAACTAAGTCAAATACTTCTTTCACGCCTGGCTGTTCCCAGGAACCCTCTTTGTAAGAGAAGCAGTCGTCCATGCCGGATACGCCAACTTTAGCGGCGATTAACGGAATGATAACAGTCTCCATGTATCCCGGTGCATTACCACCCTGGTATGTAAATAAGCAGCGGTCGCTCTTGCCTGCGATGTCTTTGCCCTTAATATCATCGCCCATCTTGAAGAACTCATCCCACGTTGTCGGAACGGTAAGTCCTGCTTCCTCAAATAAGGTTGCATTATAGAATAAACCGTTAGCCGTGTAATACAGCGGAGCCAGGTAAACTTTTCCGTCGCCGTATGGCTGGGAAAGGGAAGTATCAAGGAAGCCGTCGAGAATCTTACCTTTTAACGGGCCTTCGAATACGTCTGTTAAATCTGCCAGCGCCTGGTCTTTGATCAGTCTCTGTGCAAGACCTGACGGGTTGTTGCTCGGGCAGTAGATGAAATCCGGGATATCGCCGGCCAGCATATTGGTGTTTACCTTCTCACCAATGGACGGGTCTGCGTCAATCTCAAATGTTACGTTCGGATTTTCTTTCGTGTAAGCATCTGTAACAGCTGTCCAGAATGCGTCGCCGTATCCGCCCTTGAAGATAGCCAGCTTCAAGGTAACCGGTTCTCCGGAAGCCTCAGTCTCAGCTACTGTGGTCTCCTCTGTCTTTGCTTCTGCAGCAGTAGTAGTTTCTTCTGCTTTTGGAGCTGCCGTAGTCTCAGGTGCCTTATTTCCGGAACCGCATCCTGCGAGGGTGGCTGCTACCATTGATGCTGCCAGCAACATGGATAATGTTTTTTTCATAAATATCCTCCTTCTCTCCTTCTTGGCACAATGCACAAGAACCTTTTGTTATGATCCTAGTATATTGTATTATTCCCCCAGTTTCAACCGGAATCTTGTTCACTTTTTTATATATCTTGCTATTCATGCAATAAAATACTTTATTTTTTCATTTTAATCGCCTATAATAAACAAGAGTTTTACAGTTTTTCCTGTCTTTTCTAACCATTATACACAACTGAATTTTATAGATTTTGCTCTAAAACAGTAAAATATTGCAAAAGCAGGAAAAATAACCAAAAAAAGGGATCATTTTTGAAGGAAAAGGTCTAAAAAGTTTAGAAAGGAACCGCGAATTTCTATGGGAAACGAACGATTTAATTTTGATAAGAATATAGAAATGCTGGACAAGCTTAATTTTAAGCTTCTGTATGCCTCTACGTCCAAATACGAGGGGGACTGGCAGAGTCTGCCCCATACTCACCATTTTACAGAACTCTTTTACGTCATCAGCGGCCAGGGGAATTTTCTGATTGAGGATCAGCTGATCACCGTTCGTGAAAATGACCTGGTCATCATCAATCCCAATGTGGAACACACGGAAAAATCTCTCGACTCCAGCCCTTTAGAGTATATTGTTTTCGGTGTGGAAGGGCTGACCTTCCAGTTCGGATCAAAGGCGGCCCCGGCCAGCTACGGCCACTATAATTATTCGTCGGACAAGAAGCATCTGCTCAACTTCTCCCAGCTGATGATACGGGAAATCACAGAAAAAAGGAGCGGATATGAGCGGGTATGCCACGCTATCCTGGAGGTTTTAATTATCTACATCACCAGAAATGAACAGATGGGGCTTCTCTCCCTGGAATCAGCCCGAATCCCCAAGGAATGCGCTCTGGTTAAGCGGTATCTCGACTCGAACTACGCGCAGCCCATTACCCTGGATTCCTTAGCCGAATCGACCCATATCAATAAATTTTACTTATCCCATGCCTTTACGAAATATCTGGGAATGTCACCGATCACTTATTTAATCCACAGAAGGCTGGAGGTCAGCAAAGATATGCTGACCCAGACCAACCACTCCATCGCGGAGATCGCTTCCAGCACCGGATTCGCCTCCCAGTCGTATTTCTCGCAGATATTCAGGAAATTCATGGGGATGAGTCCGAATCAGTACAGAAAGCAGAATGCGGAAGAGAAAGAATAGGAATCTTACCCTTTTGCTTCCTCAACCGCTTCTCTCCATCTTTCCTCTACCGCATCGTATCTGGGAGAATTGAGCTGCTCTAACAGACAGAGGAATGGATCCGTCTCCCCGCTCAGCACCATTTTCATAATCGTAACGGAGAACCCGCTTACCAGCGCAACCCCCATCTTGTTCTCTCTGACCGGAATCGTACCGGTCCGGCTGCAGATATTCCAGAATACCAGCCTTGGAAGGTGATAACCGGCGGCCTCATACCGCTTAGACAGCACCGCAAACAAACGTCTGTCCGAGCCTTTCTCCTGTACGAACCGGCCATTCACATATCTCGTCTGGCCGTATCCTGTCGCCGTATCAAATTCCATATCGGACAGAATCAGAACAGAGGCGGGCATATCTTCCTGATCCATACGGTTCCGTATGGCCGTCTCCAGAATCAGATCAAAAACTGCTTCGATGTTGGTATTGGCCACCTCATTATACCGTCTGGCAATCTCTATTTTTTCCTTCAGATTCTTTCCTCCGGACAACTTCACCAGTCTGGGGCGCTCACTGAAGGTGATAAACGTATTGTGGAAAGGCCCGCTGCACCGCTCCGCAAAATAGATAGACAGACTGTTCGCCACATCGAGGCACGTCACCTCCGTATTGCCTATCCGGGACATCATACTTCCGGAACCGTCCGATACACAGATCGTGTTTCCTCCCCCCTGTACATAATCGGGAAGGGCTTTCCACAGTTCCTCCAGCGTATCATCCTGCGGCATCAGCCTCCAGTCCTGGCGGCCGCTGTTCTCAGTATAGCGATGGACGATGTCGTGGGGATAGAGTACCCCGGCATGGATTGTCGTCTCGCCCTTTTTCAGGCTCTCCAGGTATGCCAGCCTGCGGGCTTCATCATGTCTTAAAAATGCCTTATTATAAATGAGATTCGCCCTGGCAGGGACTTCTTTGTAGGCAATTTCCTCCCATTTGTGGCTGCTCATAAATGTCTCAATGACTTTTAAATACGCCCTGAACTCAGATAAGGTCCTGCGGTACTCTCGCTCTGTCATGGAAAGCATATTTGCCAGAAGGCGGGCTCTCCGCCTCGTCTCCTCTGACGACGCATTTACCGAAGGAAGCCATTTGGCGCAGAGGGAAACGGAAAGACCATTGTGCGCATTCTCTGTGTCCTCTTTCAGCTGCTTTTCAATGAGCGCTGCGGCATCGGAAGCCAGATCGGTATCGAGAAGGACCAGCAGATTATCCCATCTGCTGTATTCCGGTACTAAATCGAGGACCTTCTTCACAATCTCCGGATGGTTCTCCGCCAGATAGCGGTAACAGATCTGAAACAGTCTTCTCTCTCCCAGACCGCCCCGCACATCAGAAGCAAAAAAGAGCCACTTAACAGCCAGCCTGCGGTCCTCATAGAACGCGCGGGCAAACCGGTTTACAATCTCTTCCGGAGATTCATTTCTCAATGATGTGACAGAAAAATTCAAATCGAGAAGCTCTTTTCCCGTCGTGCGATACCCTGCCGCACCATTTTCCGTAATGGAAGTATTAAATGTCGAATCGAGAGTTTCCTTTAATTTATCTATGAAGTCCATGGTGGTCCCCCTTTCCTTCCGGGCTGTGTCCGGATGCTTTATCGCTCTTCGGAGGCGTAAATCGCCGCCTGCCTGGTAAATCGAGTGGAGACAGCCGGAGTCGAACCGGCGACAAGAGGCTTAAAAGGCCAATAAGTTGCTGTTAGAGATTTTGTCAAACCTCCATTTTATCTGCTCTACCAACTGAGCTATGTCCCCTGATATTATATTTTCAGCAAAGCAAACGGGGACAGCCGGAGTCGAACCGGCGACATAGGGCTTAACGAGGCCGTTATGTTGCTGTTGGAGATTTTGTCAAACCTCCATATCTGCTCTGCCAGCTGAGCTATGTCCCCTGATATTTTGTCTGAACCGCAGGAATCGCTGTCAATGATGACTTCACACCATCGCCGCAGGTTCTTATAGATTCTCAACTTAAAATGGGCAGGGCCGGATTTGAACCGGCACGCTTACGCAGAGTCCCCCAAGGAATATTTGCTGTCAGTGTCTGCAGCCAGACACATTTTTACTCCGAGTCTTCCAGTTCCTCCACCTGCCCCTGTCACGGCACCGGATTCTCCTTATTCAAGCCTGAAATTCGGTCCAACAGGCCCGGCGATACTCTGACCGCCCGCCGCGCAGGCACAGTCAGACGCCCGCACTGAAAATGCTGCGGCATCGGCATATCTGACCATGCCGATGCCGCAGCTGTGTATCACTGATGGTGGCCACCACCATAAATATCTTTTACTGCCAATGACTTTACAGTCTCTTTAATAACTCTTCTCTTTCCTTCTCATATCCAGGTTTTCCAAGAAGAGCGAACATATTTCTCTTATAACTCTCCACACCTGGCTGATTGAACGGATTGACACCGAGAATATAGCCGCTGATTCCGCAGGCATATTCAAAGAAGTAGAATAACTGGCCTAAGCAGTACTCGTCCTGTTCTGGTATCTTAACCATCAGGTTCGGCACGTCGCCGTCCGTGTGTGCTAAGATTGTGCCGTTCATGGCGCTCTTGTTGACGAAATCTACACTCTTACCTGCCAGATAGTTCATACCATCTGTATCCACCTCTTCCTTCTGAAGCAGGATCTCTGCCGGTGAATCCTCTACATTCAATACTGTCTCAAACATCACACGGGAACCGTCCTGAATGAACTGGCCCATGGAATGTAAGTCGGTCGTTAAATCAACGGCTGCCGGTAAGATACCTCTGTGGTCCTTGCCCTCGCTCTCGCCGAAGAGCTGCTTCCACCACTCGGAAACGTAGTGAAGACTTGGCTCATAGTTGGCTACGATCTCCACTGCCTTGCCTTTTCTATGTAAGATATTGCGAACAGCAGCATACTGTAATGCGGAGTTGGACTCATACGGAGTCTCTAAAGCCGCCTTTCTTCCTGCCGCAGCACCTTCCATTAATTTATCAATATCAGCTCCTGAAACCGCAATCGGAAGAAGGCCGACCGCTGTCAGGACTGAGAAACGTCCTCCAACGTCATCCGGTACGACGAAGGTCTCATATCCTTCTTCTGTCGCCAGGTTCTTCAGTGCTCCCCTTGCTTTATCGGTTGTGGCATAGATTCTCTTGTTGGCTTCCTCACGGCCATACTTTTCAATCAGCATCTCCTTAAATACACGGAATGCAATCGCCGGCTCCGTCGTGGTTCCGGACTTGGATATGATATTAACGGAGAAATCTTTTCCTTCCAGCACATCCTTCAAGTCGTTGATGTACTTGCTGCT
>CAUEKH010000202.1 GCA_959018155.1 uncultured Hungatella sp. | reverse complement strand
ATTTCTCCTACCAGAATCACATCCGGCGCCTGCCGCAGGGCGGCTCTTAACCCCGACACGTAGCTTTCCGTATCCGTCACAATCTCTCTCTGGGTTACGACGCTCTGTTTATGGCGGTGGAGATACTCGATGGGGTCCTCTAACGTGATTACATGGGCGTTCCTTGTGTTGTTGATCTTGTCAATAATACAGGCCAGAGTCGTGCTCTTTCCACTCCCTGCCGGTCCCGTCACCAGCACAAAGCCCTTCGTCATCTGGGCAATGTCGATAATCGTCTGCGGAATATGAAGCGCCTCATAATCAGGCAGATCAAAGGTAACCACGCGGATCACGGCCGCCAAAGAGCCCCTCTGGCGAAATACGCTGGAACGGAACCGCGATACCCCGGGAAGCGCAAAAGAGAAATCATCATCTCCATGCTCCCTCACCTTTTCCATGCTGCGGCCGCCAGCCAGTTCGTACAACTCTGTAATCAGAGTCTCCATCTGCGCCGGAAACAGCTTTTCATCATTCTGGCAGACAATTCTGCTGCCTATCTTATAGGAGAACGGCATACCTGGTATCAGAAAGATATCCGACGCCTTCTGTTCCACTGCCGAACTCAGCAAATCTATTACCTTCATGGCTTTCTGCTCCCTGTCTCTTCATCTCCGCTGCCGGTCCATACCGGCAGGGAATTGTCAATTTCATAATCCTCTGTCTGTATGACCTTCCACTCCGCCACTTCCACACTGCCCTCTCCCGTAAGAACGGGTCTCAATTCCACATGAAGGGCCTGAGCCCTCTTCATGTCGGTTTCCATGGCCGCAATCTCATCATTTTCCCGGTAATACGCTCCGAGAGACGCTTTCAAAAGCTTCTCCCGTTCCGTCACCTCCTCAGTCTGGCTGCACACCGCCGTCACCGCCTCCGCCACCATACCGTAGAAGGCTTCTCCCTCCCGGTCGGCCCGGTAGTACTCATTCACCGCGTCCGCGTTCCGCTCTGCCAAATTTAAGTCATTCTTTGCCGATGTCAGGGAGAGCATCCCGAAGGTGACAAGGCACATGACAATAAATATCAGTATCAGCGATGAACTGCCAATATTGGCTCTGTAACCATTTTCCTGCTTCGCCACGTCTCCACCTCCGTCACTTCTTTTCCCCATGCCCGCTGACAGACAAGGTAAATACCGGTTCCCCGCCGCGTGTCACCCCGATATCCGCCTGGCGCAGAACCGGACTGTCAGAAACCTCCGCTGGCGGCGTAACCGTCACCTGATAGACAAATGCCTCCGCTGAAGCCACCTCGCCATTTTTCTCAAAATACATGGTTAAGCTTCCGTCGTCACCGGAAGCGGCTTTAAATCTCTTTTCCAGCCCTGCTTCCCCTTCGGCCTTCCACACCTCTGCCACACTCTGCGCGGCTAAAACGGCCTGATTTAAGTCGTCCGCCTTCCGGCTCATTTTATCGGCCCGCACAAATACGAGAATGCAGATGCTGGCGCAGATAATAAAGAAAAATACAACCATAATCATCTCCATCATGAAGACGCCTGAATGCTGTTTTTTATTCATCGGCCCGACCTCCGCTTCTTAAGGACAGCCAGACAGAACCGCCCTGGCCTCCCTCCGTCTTCACATGGATCAGTCCATCCTCCATGGCCATGACCACCTCGTCACATTCCATGATTTCTATTCCGTCATTCACACCGAGGCCGCTGTCTGCCGCAGTAAACAATTCATACAGCTTCCCATCCCTGTAATAAATATCCGTATGGTACACCCGGTCATTGATCATCTGTTTTAAGCGCAGCACCGCAGTCCCGTCCACATCGGTCAGTTCCACCATACCGGCGGTATCCTGCTGTCTTACCTTGTTGGCAATATAACTCAACGCCACATCTCCCCGATACGTCGCCTCCGTTCTGACATTGATATTCTCATAGACCTTCCCGCCTATCAGAACGGTAAACAGCGCACAGAGCACAAATACAAGGAACAGAAGCATGGTAAACAGCGTATTCACCATCTGTCCCCTTTGATTCCCGCCTCGGCCCATCCGCGCACCTCCAGTTCTTCTGTCTATTCATGAAGATTGACTGTGATATCAGGCATGATATTCGAAGCAAAACCGCTGTAAAATACATCATACTTGTCCCTGTCAATCATGATTCCGTAATTCTCCTCCAGATAATCAACACTGGGAGGATACCTTCCCTCGATGGCATAGCACTGGACAGACGCCCGGCGGATCGCATCCTTTAAGGTCTGCGCCCCCCGCTCATCCGCCTTCCCGGAAAATGAGAGAATCCCGGACACAAAAAGAGCCATCACACCGGCAAATACTGCCGCCGAGACGAGATAACCGGACACGCTCTTAAAACTCTCTTTCCAGCGAAAGCGCCGTTTCGGCTTTCGACTCTCCTTCAACTTTTCCATCGGCCCCTCCTTACCCAATCGCGGACAGCACGCCCACGAGCGGCAGCATCACGGAAAGCAGGATGAGTCCGACCGCCACGGCCAGAACCGCAACCATAGTAGGCTCAAACCGGTTGACCATGTGGTCGAGGGCCGTATCCGCCTCCTCCTCGCAGCTTTTTGAAATCTCCTCCATCACGCTGTCGAGACGGCCGCTTCTGACTCCGACTTTGATCATCTGCACATGGAAGCCGTTAAACAGCCCCGTATTCTTCATCGCGCTGTAATAATCGCTCCCTGACTCCAGTTCCTCGCCACATGCTTTGATCTTCTCCTCAACCGTGGGATTTTCCACCAGCTCCGCAGCCAGCTCCATACCTTTTTCCAGTTCCAGGCCGCTGTGGAGTGTGAGGGCCAGGACAGACGTAAATCTGCGGTTCGCAATAGCCAGGGCAATCCGGCTCTTTCTCTTAACCGCCACTGCCAGCCGCTCAACCGGAAGAAATTTCTTACCGTTCCGCCCGAGAATCCAGACAATGGCCGCAACAACGGCCAGAACCACGCCCGCAGCCAGGGCAATTCCCGAGAAAATACCGCCCAGCCTCGTGGCTGTGAGAGATACGGGGCTTAAACGGGCCCCCAGCTGCTCATAGACATTTTCAAAAATCGGCATGACCTTCGTAAACAGCACAAAAAGTACCACCAAAAGCATGAAAATCATGATAATGGGATACGTCACGGCATTTTTGATATTTTTCATCAGAATGTACTCTTTTTCATAGTACTCGGAGAGGGAGGCCATCATCTGATCGAGAGTTCCCGTCTCCTCCCCCAGCTTTGCCATCTTGATCACATAACCGGGGTAGCAGCCTGCCTCTTCCAGAACTACAGAAAATGGACTGCCAAGTTCCACATCTTCCGACATATGTATCAGATTCTTTTTTTCTTCCTCATCCTTTGCATCTTCCGCCATAACAGACAATCCCTCTTCAAGAGGGATTGCCGCACGAAGAAGAAGTGAAATCTGAAGACAGAAAGCCGATAATTCCTGAGCGGAATAATGTTTTTTCGCTTCCTTAGCCATAGACCGATTCTCCTTTAATTATGAAATTTTTCGCTGTCTGTCAGATTAGTAAGAATATTTTGCCTTATAATTCGAGCTGTTTGTAATGTATTTCTGGATTTCCGGATCATTTCCGCCTGATGAGGCAAATGTGGGATCCATCAGTTTCCAGTCGTGGCCGTCAAAATAGATGATATTATCTACCCAGCCCTGACCGTCAATGTAGACGTTAATCCACGCATGGTACAGGCTTCCCGTATAACCGACCACCAGCTTCGTCGGAATATCCTGAGAGCGCAGCATAGCCGTCATGACTGCCGCGTAATCGAAGCAGATCCCGGTCTTCTGCGCCAGTACCGTATCACAGTTTGGAAGATAACCGGACTGTACCGAGTTTGCCTTCGCCGTATCGTAGGTGAAATTCGTTACCACATAGTTGTAGATCGCGGTTACCACACCGATCGCGTCAGTGGCAGAAGCCGCCACCTCGGCCCCCTTCTGCACCACGCTGCTGTCGGCTGTAAAATTCACATACTGGTTTGGATATAAAAATGGCGCAAATTCATCAGCAAGCGTCACCGTTAAATCTTTGCTGAAATTGATCGCATACTGATTGCCGTTCACCTGCTCCAAAAGGCGCACGGTATAGGAACCATTTCCCTCTGAGAACGGGAACACCTCATAAGCGGAACGGGCATTTAAATCGTACGTGTACGTCTCCCCGCCATTCTTGATCACCTGCACCTTTATTTTGGAACTTCCCCCGGTATACTGAACCATCACGTAGCCCTGGGAAATGTTGGAGGCATCAATGGTAACCGTGCTGTTCCCATACGTTGTTGTTCCGGAAGCCACAGGGGTCCTGACATTGCTTCCGGCAGGCTTGGCATAGAGAGGCACTTTCTCATCCTCCACCATCACCACGGCGGCTGTCTCCCCGACTGTCCCGGTTAGTTGGGTGTTCTCTGCCACTGCTTCTGTCTCAGTAAAGCTTACGTCAACCGTCTCTTCTGCTTCTGCTGCCGCTGACACCGCATTTTCCGGCTTCTGACCGGCGCAGCCGCCGGCTGAAACCGCAATCAACGCACAGAGCACCAGAGCGGCTGTCTTACCCTTTCTCATTCCATCATCTCCATTTTCTCAGTTCACCGACTGCTCATTTCCATTATCCAAGCCTCTGTCTCACAATCTCATAGGCCAGAACGCCCGCTGCCACAGAGGCATTTAAAGAATCTATATCACCCTTCATGGGAATGGAAGCCGTCATATCACATTTTTCCTTCACGAGACGGCCGACACCGTCCCCTTCATTTCCGATTACAAGACCGATAGGCCCCTTTAAATTCAGGCGGTACATCAGTTCCCCGTCCATATCGGCACAGACGAACCAGAGGCCCTTTTCCTTCAGTTCCTCGATGGTGGCCGCCAGATTCGTCACCTTGGCCACCGGCGTGTAATTCAGCGCGCCTGCCGACGTTTTGGCCACGGTCGCCGTGAGCCCCGCTGCCCTGCGCTTCGGAATAATAACCCCGTGGGCGCCGGCCAGATTGGCCGTTCTGATGATCGCCCCCAGATTATGAGGATCCTCAATTCCATCTAAAAGGAAGATGAACGGCGGTTCCCCCTTCTCCTCGGCGTTCTTTAAAATATCTTCCACCTCGGCATACTCGTAGGCGGCCGCATACGCGATCACTCCCTGATGGCGGCCGCCCTCAGAAATCTGATCCAGCCGCTCCCTAGAAACGAAATTGATAATCGTGTCCCGCTTCTTCGCTTCTCTCACAATTGTGGAAACGGGGCCATCCTTGCAGCCTTCCTGCACAAACAGCTTATCAATGGTCTTTCCGGCGCGAAATGCCTCCAGCACTGCATTTCTTCCTTCAATCACGGAACTTTCCGCTGCCGTATCCTTTGTATTCAAATCTTCTGTCATTCCAGTTCTCCTATTTTCTCA
>CAUEKH010000201.1 GCA_959018155.1 uncultured Hungatella sp. | reverse complement strand
TTATCGGTACCATGGCTTAGGGGATTTCCTTGCTGTCGTGGCTGAATTTCGGAACGTCCTTTGGATTCGACTCCCCGCTCATCATCACCTTTGGAATTCTCGTTATCACCTTTGGCTTAAATATCAAGATTACCATGGCAAGCATTATCGGAGTGGCGGTTTCCCTCATTACGTATCGGCTGATTTAAGCCGCGCCTGTATCCTTTTCGTACCTGGAGAGTAGGAAAGGGAGATACCATGGAGCGCATTACGATGAAAGACATACCGGAGGATGACAGACCGTATGAGAAGTGTTTAAAGTGCGGGCCTGAGGGCCTAAGCGACGCGGAACTGCTGTCTATCATCATCCGAACCGGGTCGAAGGAGGACAATTCTCTGGGACTCGCACAAAAGATACTGGCCTTAAATTACCCGAAAGAGGGTATTTTAGGGCTTTTGCATCTTTCACTGCCGGAACTCATGCAGATCAAGGGGATCGGCCGGGTGAAGGGCGCGCAGCTTCTCTGTATCGGAGAACTGTCGAGAAGGATTTGGAAGAAGGCCGCGCTGGAAGACGTGGTTTCTTTTACAAATCCGGTGGATATTATGAATTACTACGTGGAGGATTTAAGGCATAAGGAGCAGGAACAGATCCGGATTATGCTGCTGAATACGAAGGGCGCGCTGATCCGGGATGTTTTAATCTCTCAGGGGACGGTGAATTCTTCCGTCGTATCGCCCAGGGAGATTTTCCTAGAAGCCCTTAAGTACCACGCGGTAAACTTGATTCTGGTACACAATCACCCCAGCGGTGACCCGGCGCCAAGCCAGGAAGATATTCAGCTGACCAGAAGAGTAAAGGAAGCCGGAGAGCTGATTGGCATCCGGCTGTTAGACCATATTATCATAGGAGATAATTCCTATATCAGTTTCAGGGAACGGGGAATCATATAGATGGAATCAAAACGCAGTAAGTACGTCCTGATTATCTTAACGGTAATCTGTGTCCTGTTAATCGGACTCACATCAATACACGACGAATGGCTGACACCGCTTCGAACCGGTGTCGGCTATTTCCTGATACCGGTCCAGTCCGGCGTCAACCGGGTCGGCTCGGCCATTTACGACGAGATTATGGATTATACAAAGCTTCGTGAGGCCCTCGCGGATAATGAGGAGATGAAGGAAATTATCACTCAGCTGACAGAAGAGAACACGAGGCTGCAGGCGGAGGAATTTGAACTGAAGCGCCTGCGTCAACTCTATGAACTGGATCAGACGTACGGCCAGTATGAGAAGGTCGGAGCCAGGGTCATTGCCAACGACTCCAGCAACTGGTTCCAGGTTTTCCGTATTGACAAGGGCGCTAAGGATGGGATTGCGGTCGATATGAATGTGGTGGCCGGAGGCGGTCTGGTGGGGATCGTGACGGATGTGGGAGCGAATTACGCGACTGTCCGCTCGATCATCGACGATTCCAGCCGGGTCAGCGCCATGGCCATGCAGTCGGGAGACGGCTGTATCGTGGCCGGAGATTTGACGCTTTTCAAAGAGGGACGGCTGCGGATTACCAAGGTCTTAAAGGACAGCGATTTTAAGGACGGGGACAAGATTGTAACCTCGAATATCAGTTCCGTCTTTCTGCCGGGGATTCTGGTCGGCTATGCGGCTGATATCACCAACGATCCCAATAATGTGACGAAGTCCGGTTATTTAGTGCCGGCCGCAGAATTCGACAGCCTTCAGGAGGTGCTCGTGATCACGCAGCTCAAGGCTGATATGATGAAGGCGGAAGAGAGCGCCGGCGCCGGTTCAGAATCGGGCGAGACGGGGGCTTCAGACGGTCAGGGGGCGGCTGGCGGCGGTGAATCAGAAGGCGGAAGCGAACCGGTAAGCGGCAATGAACCGACCGGCGAAAGCAAACCGGTAAGCGGCAGTGAACCTCAGGGGGAAACGACGGCCCCGGGAAAGGCGGGGGAATAGATGAAGCTGGAGAAGAGAACCGGTCTGAAGAGAATTGTATTTAATGTTCTGATGATAGTGCTGGCCTTCACAATCCAGAACTGTATCTTTCCGTTGCTGCCATTTCTGTCCGCGTCACCGAACCTGCTTTTAATCCTGACCTTCTCTTTCGGCTTCATCCACGGAAAAGAAGCTGGGATGTACTACGGATTGCTGGCCGGGCTTCTGATGGACTTATTCTACAGTGGCCCGTTTGGGTTCTACACCCTGATTTTCGTCTATGTAGGGTACGTTAATGGTATCTGTACGAAATATTACTATGAAGATTACATTACGCTGCCGCTGCTTTTAAGTGTGGCGAATGATTTTGTATACAACCTTTACATCTACGTATTCCGGTTCCTGATTCGAAAGAGGCTGGGATTCGGATATTATTTTATGCATCTGATCCTTCCGGAGATTATCTTTACGGTTGTGGTGACACTCTTAATTTACCGGGTGTTCCTGATGATTAACCGCCATCTGGAAGAGATAGAAAAAAGAGGAGATTCAGCGATTGTTTAGGGAGTTATTGGACATCTTAAAGGAATTTTTTAGAAAAATCGTATCTTCACGGCTTTTGATCCTCGGGGTCATCTGCTTTGCCATGTATGCCTCTTTAATCCACAAGCTGTTCAATTTGCAGATTATTAACGGGGAAGAGGCATTAAACGAATATATGCAGCTGACTGAGCAGGAACTGACCACAGCAGGCACGAGAGGTAAGATCTACGACCGCGACGGCAGGGTGCTGGCTGACAATAAGCTGGCTTATTCTGTGACCGTTCAGGATATTGGCGCTTACAAGAACGCCGCGGAGAGAAATGCCATGTATTTAAGGCTGGTCAGAATCTTAGAGAAACACGGCGAGACGATTCAGGGAAAATTTGAGATCGCTCTCGACAGCAACGGCGACATGGTTTATACTTCTTCTTCCGAGGCTGCCAGGAAACGTTTCTTAAGGGATTACTACGGCTTAAAAAGGGTGGAGGAACTCGATGATGAAAAGAACGAGTATCCGTCGAATATTACTGCCAGAGAACTGTTTGAGCGGGCATGTGAGGATAACGGTCTGACGGAGATGAAGGATGAGAATGAAAATCCGGTTGTCCTGACAGATCAGGAGGCTCTCGACATCATCAACATCAAATACGCCCTTCGTCTGATGTCGTATCGAAAATATGAGGCCACCACCGTAGCCACCCAGGTGTCGGATGAGACGGTTGCGGATATTATGGAACATACAGCCGATTTGCAGGGGGTTAATGTGGAGGATACGACCATCCGCGTCTATAACGACAGTGTCTATTTTGCCCCGGTTATCGGCTATACAAGTAAAATACAGGAAGAACAGCTGGAAGAACTGAAAAAAGAGCGGGCCGATTACGACTCGAATGATATCGTCGGCACTACCGGCATTGAATCCACCATGGAGCAGTACCTTCAGGGAACGAAGGGGAAAAAGACCATCTATAAAGACAGCATGGGTCGAGTCAGGGAGACGAAAGAAGCCAGTGAAGCCAGGGCGGGAAATGACGTCTATCTGACACTGGATGCAGAACTGCAAAAAGGCATCTACCATCTGGTTGAGCAGACGCTGGCCGGCGTGCTGATCACGAAACTGAAAAACGGCGATGTGGAAATTACCGCTGCCACAGATGGTTCCAATATGGAAATCCCTGTCAAGGACGCTTATTTCCAGCTTATTAACAATAATGTGCTCTCCTTAAAGCACATTGAATCAGAAGAGGCTTCTGAGAACGAAAAGAATATCAATCAGAAGTATTTAAACTCAAGAGAACAGATTTTTACGAATCTTAAGAATGAACTGATGAGCAGCCATTCCACGGCCATGAAAGATCTGCCTCAGGATATGGCGGCGTATATGTTCTACATTTATACGTATCTGTCGGATTCCACAGTCAGAATCATAGATGAGAGCCTGATTGATACCAACAGTGACGAGTACCTGGCCTGGAAGGCTGATGAAATCAGCTTAAGGGATTATCTCTATTCCGGAATCGCAAACGGGTGGGTGGATACGACGAAGCTGGATACGGGAAGCCGGTATTCCAGCGCGGACGACACCTTTGAAACGCTCGTAAATTACGTGTTGGATGCCTTAAAGAATGACAGGAATTTTACAAAGAAAATTTACCGTTATCTCATCAATGACGACGTGATTACCGGTCAGGAACTCTGTCTGGCTCTTTTCGACCAGGGGGTTTTGGAGTATAATGAACAGGATATCGCGGAACTTAAGGCGACGGGAGACGCTTATTCCTTCCTGATAAAGAAGATTTCCAATCTGGAGATCACACCGGCTCAGCTGGCCCTTGCGCCATGTAATGCGGGAGTGGTGGTTACTGATGATAAGACGGGCGAGGTTCTGGCTCTGGTGTCGTATCCGGGATACGACAATAACCTGATTGGGGACAGCGCATATCTCAATCAGCTTCAGAATGATTTGTCGCTGCCGCTCTATAATAATGCCACTCAGACGAGTAAGGCGCCCGGTTCTACCTTTAAACCGATTACTGCGGTGGCGGCTCTCGAGGAGCATGTGATTACGACGGAAGATACGATTGACTGTACCGGTATCTACACGGATACAGATAAACCGATCAAATGCTGGATTTATCCCGGCCACCACGGTCCGTTAAATATGGCAGGAGGTATAGAGAATTCCTGTAACTTCTTCTTTGCGGAGTTGGGGCATCGTCTGTCTCTGGATGAAAATGGAAATTACTCCATGGAACGCGGCCTGGAAATGATTCACAAATACGCAGCAATGTTTGGCTTGGACCATAAGTCGGGAGTGGAAATCGCAGAGCGGGAACCGGAGATTTCCACAACGGACCCGAACGTTCCGCTATGGGACAGGGAAGCCATGTCTATACCAACACACAGCTTTCCCGCTACGTTGCCGCTATCGCAAGCCGCGGTAACGTCTATGAACTCAGTCTGTTGGACAAGGTAACTGATTCTGAAGGTAATCTGATTAAAGATTATACCCCTGAGATTTCATCTCATATTGACGCGGCGGACTCAACGTGGGATACTGTACAGCAGGGGATGAGGGAAGTAATTGCCAATGGTACGACCAAAAAGCTGTTTGCCGATCTGGAAGTTCCGATTGCCGGCAAGACCGGTACGGCTCAGGAGGCGAAGAATAAGCCAAACCACGCTTTCTTTATTTCCTATGCGCCATATGACAATCCGGAAATCTGCGTAACCGTGAATATACCGTTCGGATATTCCTCTTCGAACGCGGCCAATATTGCGAAAAATGTTTATAAATATCGTTATGGATATATCGATCTGGAATCGATTATGAACGCGGGGGCAAGAAGCACGGCGAACGTCAATATTCGCGATTAACAAGGGTGAGAGAAAAGGTCAGGTGGATGTTATGCACAATACCGTAGTGATTAAGAGCAACAAGGCAGGGATGACGG
>CAUEKH010000200.1 GCA_959018155.1 uncultured Hungatella sp. | reverse complement strand
TAAAAAGTATGAAGACCTGCCGGAAAACTGCCGGAAGTATATCGAATTTATCGAAAAAGAGATTGAAACGCCAATCACCATGATTTCCAACGGACCTGGAAGAGACGATATTATCTACAGATAAAAAGCCTGAAAAGCATGAGCCTTATCTCTGCACTTTAACAGAAATAAGGCTCATTTTTTATTTTTTCTATTAGAAACGGCAGTCCGTGCGCAACTTACACAGGCTGCCGTTCCATTTTCTTAATATTGCCCGGCTTGACAGTAAATCTTACCGGCAATCAGGCCGGAATCATTTTATACATTAATTTCCGCCTTGATTCCCAAATCCTCTTTATTTTCTTCCAGCAGCGGGCGAATTACTTCTTCTAAATAAATTTCTACCTGTGCCGGTGCGCATCCGACGTACTTCTTCGGATCCATATTCTTCTTTAACTCTTCCAGGCTCAGATTAAATGCCGGATCGGCAGCAATCAGTTCCAGTAAGTTGTTGTCCATGCCATTTACCTTCACGTTCTTCCCGGCTTCCATGGACAGTTCCCGGATCCTCTCGTGAAGTTCCTGGCGGTCGCCGCCTGCCTTTACGGCATCCATCATGATATTCTCAGTCGCCATGAACGGAAGTTCCGCCATCATGTGCTTTTCAATCACCTTCGGATAGACAACCAGGCCATCGACCACATTTAAATAAAGGTCTAAAATTCCATCGACCGCAAGGAAGCCCTCCGGAACGGAGAGACGCTTGTTGGCCGAATCATCCAGGGTACGCTCGAACCACTGGGTAGACGCTACCAGCATGGGATTCATCACATCGGCCATCACATAGTTGGACAGGGAAGCGATTCTCTCACTCCTCATGGGGTTGCGCTTATAGGCCATGGCAGAAGAACCGATCTGGCTCTTTTCAAATGGCTCCTCAATCTCCTTCAAATGCTGAAGGAGACGGATATCGTTAGAGAACTTGTGGGCGCTCTGGGCGATTCCTGCAAGGACGTTCACGACGCGGCTGTCCACCTTCCTCGAGTACGTCTGACCGGAAACCGGATAGCAGCCGGCAAAGCCCATTTTCTCCGCGATCCTGTCATCTAACTTTCTGACTTTTCCCATATCCCCGTCAAACAGTTCCAGGAAGCTGGCCTGAGTGCCCGTGGTTCCCTTGGAACCGAGAAGGCGTATGGAACCAAGCAGATAATCGAGGTCCTCCAAATCCATGGTCAAATCATGCATCCAGAGTGTGGCTCTCTTTCCCACCGTCGTCGGCTGAGCCGGCTGGAAATGGGTGAAAGCCAGGGTCGGCTGATCCTTATACCGCTCAGCGAAATCGGCCAGTTCTGCGATAACATTAATCAGTTTCTTCCGGACCAGGCCCAGCGCCTCAGTCATAATAATGATATCCGTATTATCTCCCACATAGCAGGAGGTGGCTCCTAAATGGATGATGCCTTTTGCCTTCGGGCACTGTACCCCGTAGGCGTAGACGTGGGACATAACATCGTGGCGGACTTCCTTTTCCCTCTGTTTTGCCACATCGTAGTTGATATCATCCTGATGTGCCTTTAACTCTTCTATCTGTTCTTCTGTAACAGGCAGTCCCAATTCCCGCTCTGTCTCAGCCAGGGCAATCCACAGCTTTCTCCACGTGCGGAATTTCTTATCCGGCGAAAAAATATACTGCATCTCTTTGCTGGCGTAACGCTCAGAAAGAGGGCTCTGATATCTGTCAGTCATTTATGTTCCTCCTTACGTTCTCCGGCGTACAGCCGCCTGTGCTGTCATGCACGATATCTTATTCAATTCCAAGACGACGGAATACTTCTTCATACGCGTCCTCTACATTGCCAAGGTCGCGGCGGAAACGGTCCTTGTCCAGCTTCTCGTGAGTTTCCTTATCCCACAGTCTGCAGGTATCCGGAGAAATCTCGTCTGCCAGGATAATCTGACCATGGTAACGGCCAAATTCAATCTTGAAGTCAATCAGTTCGATGCCGAGTCCGTCAAAATACTCTCTCAGCACTTCATTTACCTTAAAGGCATACTTTGTGATAGCGTCGATTTCTTCCTGTGTGGCAAGTTCCAGTGCCAGCGCATAGTAGCTGTTGATGAACGGATCGCCTAAATCGTCATTCTTATAGCTGAATTCCAGTGTCGGACAGGCAAATTTCACGCCCTCTTCCATTCCCATCTTCTTTGCGAAGCTTCCTGCGGAGAAGTTTCTGATGATAACCTCCAGCGGAACGATCTCAACCTTCTTCACTGCTGTCTCGCGGTCGCTCAGCTCTTCTACTAAATGAGTCGGAACTCCGGCTGCTTCCAGCTTTTTGAAAATATGGTTTGTCATGCGGTTGTTGATTGCGCCTTTTCCTACGATGGTACCCTTCTTTAAGCCGTTGAATGCAGTAGCGTCATCCTTGTAATCTACGATTAATACATCCGGATCCTCAGTTGTATAAACTTTTTTCGCTTTTCCTTCATACAGTAATTCTTTTTTCTCCATTGGTATCCACCTGTCCTTTTCTTAATAAAATTAATTTATAAGTTTTATGAATAAAACCATGGTATTTCAGAAGAAATTATAATACAGTAAAAATGCGATTGCAATATTTTTATATATTATAAATTCTTATGATTGTTTAAAAGATTTCCCATATTAAAATGAATCCTGCCTATGGCTCCTCGAAACGGTAGGACTCCTCTTTCTGCCAGAACCTCAGTTTTCCGTCCTTCCAGTCAATGGAAAATCCCCGTTCCTTCGTCTCCCCCGGCCAAAGCGGCGCCGCCTCCCGCCCCTTCCCGTACTCATCTTCCGGTTCGGAATCCACACTCCCGTCTCTCTGAATCGTAATCACATCCCGGAATGGGGAGGAAAATTCTTCTGTGCCTGCCTGTACGCACCTGCCGGCCAATACCATTCCCTCCAGCACAATCACACCGCACAGCACAGGAATCAGACTGCTTCTCCTCACTCCCGCCAGGCGCTTAAAATGGCGCGCGTTCCTCCACGGCTTCCTTTTTCTGTTGTACAGCTTTTCATAAAAATGGCGCTCCCCCCGTTCCAACCGGCGTCCCCTCCTTATCCGTCAATCCCTGTCATTCGTTGCATTTCCGTCACCGCTCACGGGTATCGCCTCCCCCAGATAGGTCGGGGCCGGCTTTAACAGACCCGTCATAAATTCCTTCCCCCGGGCCAGAAGCTCCCGCACATCTCTTCTCTTCTGTCCCCCGTATTTTCTCTGATCCGACGGCACCCCCACGGCGTCAAGTCCCAGCTTTTTTGCCGCATAGAGGGCCCGGTATAAATGGTACTTCTGCGTCACGATGACCACCTTCTTAACCTGGAACACATCCCGCGCCCGATACATGCTTTCATACGTGGAAAATCCGGCGTGATCCATGAACACGTCCTCTGACGGCACGCCGCTGTCTGTGGCAAACTGTTTCATGACGTTGACCTCATCGTAGTTTTTCCGCCCGTGATCTCCGCTCATCAGCAGTTTCCCGGAAGCCCCTTTCTGGTACAGTTCAATTCCCTTTAAGAGGCGGTCCTCCAGCATATTGCTGGGTGTTCCGTCCGGATGGACACCGGCGCCCAGCACAAGGATGCAGTCGGCATTGACAGAAGCAGCCTCCTCCTCTGTGATGATGGATCCCTTTGTGGCCCGGATCATATATGTATTAATTCCGAGCAATACCAGCAGGCCTAAAAGACCCAGCCCCGCCAGCGCCAGTACGCTCCGTTTTAAAAATCGCTTCATGTTATTTCCTCATTTCTTCCTGATACTTATTTATTATAGAGGATTCGGGATTCGCCTTCAAGTCATGAAATAAAAAATATGCAGGATTATCGAACACAGAAACTTCTGTATCCGACAACCCTGCACCCGCTTCCTCTGCCGTTTTTTCTTTATTGAGCAGCTGAGGACTCATCTGCGCCGGTGGTAGGATGGCCATTGCTCTCACCGGTTAAGTCATCCACGCCTTCTTCTACATCATTCATCATCCCGTCGATCACGCCGGTACTCTCCTCAGAATCCTCATCGGCATTTCTGGAAGTGGTGTCAGCAGCCGCGCTGTTTCCTGCAGAGCTGCTCTCCATCGTAGTCTCGGCCGCGCTGCTGCTTCCTTCTGAAGACTGGCCGGCGGAATTTTTATTGCTGCCGCAGGCGGATAAGCACATCACCGTCATAATGACAAGAACGGCAAATACGTAAGGTTTTATTCTTTTCATAATACATTCTCCTTTCATTTTCTATGAATAGTATGTGAGAAAAGAGAATGAATTATTGTGGCAAAAACTGGTATTTTTCAAATTTTTTTAACCAATTACATCTGCCATGGTGTACAGTCCCGGCGCTTTGCCCGCCAGGAACTTTGCGGCCGAAATCGCCCCTTTTGCAAAGATTGCCTTGGAGTATGCCGTATGCTGGAAGGTGATAACCTCATCCTTTCCGGCAAAAATCACATCGTGCTCCCCGACAATGGATCCGCCGCGGATCGACTGGATTCCGATTTCTTTCTTATCGCGTTTCGCCTTCACGGCAGTGCGGTCGTACTGATAGTGGTACGTCTGGTCCATTGCCTCATTGATGGAATCAGCCAGAGCAAGCGCCGTACCGCTGGGCGCATCCACCTTCTGATTATGGTGTTTTTCCAGGATCTCGATGTCAAAATCAGCCGCCGCCAGAACCCCGGCCGCCTCCTTCACCAGCTTAAGCAGAAGATTGATTCCCAGAGACATGTTGGCGGAACGAAGGACCGCTACCGAACGGCTCGTCTGCTCCACACGCTTCACCTGTTCCTCAGAAAGCCCCGTCGTACATACCACGACCGGGATCTTCTTCTCTTCACTGTACGCAAGAAGTCCATCTACCGCCTTCGCCGACGCGAAATCCACGATCACATCCGCATCCACCGTACACTCCGCCAGGCTGGAAAATACCGGGTACGGATTCTCTTTCGTCTGATTCGGGTCAATTCCCGCTACAATTGTAAGTTCCTCATCGTCTGCCACAAGTCCTGTAATCACCTGTCCCATGGCTCCGTTGCAGCCGTTCATAATCATTTTTACCATGATAAATCCTCCGTTCTCTCGTTTGATTTAAGAAAGCCGGACACACTCGCATGTGTCCGGTCTTCTGTTTTACGATTATAAAATTCCGTACTCTTCCATCGCCTTCTTTAACCGCTCCTGGTTCTGCGGCTCCATCTCCGTAAGCGGCAGGCGTAACGGGCCGACGCCACGTCCCATTAAGTTCATGGCCGCCTTAACCGGAATCGGATTCACCTCACAGAACAGCGCATTGATTAACGGAAGCGCCTCCAGCTGAAGTTCTGCGCTTCGTTTCACATCACCGCGGAAATAGGACGCGCAAATCTCATGTGTTTTCGCCGGCGCCACGTTGGAGAGCACCGAGATAACGCCCTTGCCGCCTAACGATAACAGCG
>CAUEKH010000199.1 GCA_959018155.1 uncultured Hungatella sp. | reverse complement strand
TTTCTCCTCCTCCTCATACGGCACAAAGTTCTCCGGTCCGACTCCACATACCGGGCAGACCTCCACTCCCTCTTCAAAAACCGCTCCGCAGACAAGACACTTCACCAGTTTCTTTTTCGTTTCTCCCATGATAATACCCCTTTCCCATCCATTCTGTTTTTACATTCTGTTTTAATATTCTTTTATTACAGATGTGTTAATATTCAAAATCAGTATTAATTACTGTTATTATCTTACCACGTATTCCCTGGGAATACAAGAGCGATTTTATTTCTTTGTAATTTTATTGTAAATTTAGACAGAAAACTGTAAGGCGCTCTTTCGGCCCAAACGTGATAAAATATGTCTGTATTTTATTGTGGAAGATCCATGTCCACTCTGTCAGGAGGTCATATGGAATACTATACGATTGGAGACGTATCCAAGCGTCTCGGACTCAGCCGTGATACTCTCCGTTTTTATGAAAAAAAGGGCATTATTCATCCGGAAAAGCTGGAGAACGGCTATCGCTGCTACTCCTATGAGGACATGCGTACCCTGTTGGATATCAGGTTCTACCGAAGAATTGATTTCAGTATTGAAGATATCAGCCAGATTCTCAATGAAAGTTCCTACTCTTCTTATTATACCATGATTCAGGAAAAAATAGCAGACGAAGAGAAACTGATTGAATACCATCAGCGTTCCCTCATCCATTTAAAATATTTAAAACAGCTCTACAAAAATATCGGGGATTATCTAAACCGCTATGATATCAGACCACTTCGTCGGTATTATAAGGTCGATGACAGTAATCTTATTGACAAGTTAGATGTGTTTGATTTATGCTATATCTATCAGGAATACCACTTAGAGGGCGGCGAAGCAAAGCAGGTGGATGAATACTTTCTTATCTCCGCCGATACTGCCATCATCATGGATCTGGAACAGGAACTGGAGGGAAGACTTTTTATCCAGCATGAGCGTTGTGTCTACACCGTGATTGCCTCCAAAAGCCGTGTCCCCACACCGGAAGAGATCAAACAGGCCGCAGACTGGGCGGTAAGTCAGGGATTTTCTCTCGTCGGGACTGTTTACAGCGGCTTTTTGCTGTGCTGTGCCGTGGATGACCGGCAGATACCATCGGAGAAGGAAGAAAATGAATCAGAACCGTCACCGGTCTACTACATAGAACTTTATCTTCCTCTGGCCGAATAGCGGCTGTACCCGCTCTTCCTATGATATTCCACAAAAGACAAGGAGGATATTAGAAATGAGTAAGTTAAACGATGTGATGAAGGAATTCAAGGCATTTATCTTAAAGGGAAACATCATCGACATGGCTGTCGGTGTTATCATCGGTGGCGCCTTCAGCAAAATCGTGACTTCTCTCGTCAACGATATTCTGATGCCGATTCTGGGGGCATTGACAGGGGGAGCTAATTTTGACACATTTAAATACGTGATTAACGACGAGGCGGCAATTGCCTACGGCAGCTTCATTCAGAACATTCTGGATTTCCTGATCATCGGTGTCTGTATGTTCTTTATGATCAAAGCGGTGGCCGTAATCAGCGCCCGCTTCCACCACGAAGAAGAGAAAGCCGAGGCGCCTGCGCCTGCAGGTCCCACCACAGAGGAACTGCTTGCGGAAATCCGCGATTTATTGAAAGAACAGGCGGCGGGAAAAGAGTCATAAGGTATCAGGAAAAGCACAAAAACGATAACCTGCACGCTTCGCGCACAGGTCACCGTCTTCAATAAAGGGCATGTCGGGGAGAAACCAAACAGCTGGTTCTGTCCTCCACATGCCCTTTTCTTTCATTTATGATTACCGGGGACTCCGCCTGGATGGTCCCCACTTTTCTTTTCCCGCACGGTTCCCGGGAGTTTGAAAGGGCAGGCTGTTACTCAATTTTCTCCAACCAAAGCGTCCATCCTGGCTCTGATATCCTCCCGCACTTCATTTTCCCGAATTTCCAGCAGAAGTTGGTGAAAATCCGGGAAGCATTCAGCCAGAGGGCAGCCTCTGTCCTTCACCCACTCTTCCAGCACATTCAGCGCCATATTCCGGTTATTAACCACCGGCGCCTTCAGCGCGGTCTGAATCAGTCTGAGCCCCATTCCCGGACGGTTCTTTAAGTACTGAACCATATAAATCAGAATCCTGTAGTCCGCAAATTCCTCTCCAAGCCCCATCTCGTCCGCACTCCCGGTGGCCATTTCGGCCAGTGGCAGTCTCTCCTCAAACAGTGGAATCAGCTTTTCGGCATATTCGTCCCTGTCCATAAGAAGGTCGATATCGTGGTAATTCTGCCGGAAATTATCTCTGATCGCGGTCATGGCGTAAGGCGCGTAATCCATGCCCAGTTTCTTTGCCAGACGCAGGCTCCCGCCCCGTTCCATCTCCGACTGAAGAAGAAGCCGGCAGTTCTCATTTCCCAGCAGCTCCTCCGCTGCCAAAGCTGCCTGTTCAAGGTTATTTTCCCTGGCATAGTCAAGGATCTGATCGATCACCGAGTACTCTCTGGCTGTCAGCTCAAACCGGCCGCTCTGCCGCAGGAAGGATGTCAGCACCTGTTCCGGATTATCGCAGGCGGAGATTCCTCTGACCGGACCTTCGTCCAGCAGTCCCTCCATCAGCCCGGCCATAGAGCGTAATTGTTCTCTGGTCATCTCACCCTTTAACAGTTCGTCACAGCGGGCTTTCTGAAAGCATTCCAGCGCGGAATAAGCGGGCAGCACCGTGTTATCCCAGCCTTCGGTCAGAAGCCACTGTTCCATCTCCTCATTTACCGGAGTCAGCCGTTCTACCGCGTGGATTCTTCCCCAGCCTCTGACCCTTCTGGCAGCCTTAAAGATCTCCTGTTCCGGATTCTCCCAGGAACTCATGAGAAACAGGGCGAAAATCGTCAATTCATCGGAACACGCCAGTTCCCGCACCGCCTCTTTGAGTTCTTCGTTCCCATTTATATCGAACAGTTCCAGCAGCGCCAGGCCAAACTTTACGGCCTCCCTGTGAGTGCCGCCAAATACCAGTTCCCGGCCCAGCTGGAAAATCTTCCCTGCCGCAAGTTCTTCCTGATGGTCGATGATATACTGCTGAATTTCATCAATTGCGCCTATCATGCGGCCCTTTTTGCAGAACTGCTGCACCAGTTCCAGGGCTGACGCCGTGTCATCGTGACTGGCGGCGCATACGGCCTGCTCAAGAAGCGTCACATCCTCTGAACTGCTGGCCGTGTGGTAGATCGCGATTCCATCCATGGCCCCATCCGCAAAGTGAATCTTATCCCCATCCGGCTTTGGAAGACTGAAGTCCTTCGGCAGCGTGCCCTCCGGTGTCAACGAACGATGGATTAATTCATATAGAGACTCCATATATTAATTCCTCCCTCCTGATTCTATAACACCAGTATAGCACAGACGCCAGCGATTTTCCTGCTTTTTATTTGGCTTATTGAGCCGGTTCATAATCTCATTCAGCTCTACTCAACCGGACAACTGCCGCTCCGCAGCCGGCCAGTGTCATTTTCCGGTTCCCGTCAGACAGTTTACAGATTCCACCGGCTGATTCTCTGTCGTCATTGGTAAGAAGCACCTTCTCCACCGGTTCTGAAAGGGAGAGTACTTTCTCCTCCCTGCCAAAATTGGCCACCACCAAAAGCTTTTCTCCGTTCTCCGACTCTCTGCAGTACCCGAAAATCATATCCTCATCCTCAAATTCGGGTACGAACCGGCCATACGTAAATGTCTCCCGGTACTCGTCTGATTTTCTCAGCGCGATCAGCTTCTTATAAAAATGAAGCACCGAATCTTCATCCGCCTGCTGTGCTTCCACATTAATCTCCCGATAGTCAGGATTCACCTTCAGCCACGGAGTCCCGGTCGTAAAGCCGGCCTGCGGACCGTCGTTCCACTGGATAGGCGTTCTCGCGTTGTCACGGCTGTAATGATAACACGCCTCTAAAGCCTCCTTCTCGGAACAGCCTGCCGCAAGGGCCGCCTGATACTGGTCCTTTGTACTGATATCATCGTACTCTTCGATACTCTCCATCGGGCAGTTTCTCATCCCAATCTCCTGCCCCTGATAGAGAAATGGAAGGCCGCGAAGCAGGATCGTCGCTGTCGCCAGCATCTTGATTCCTCTGGGATTTACCGCATAATCAGGCAGGTATGTGGAGGCGCCTCTCGGCTCATCGTGGTTTTCAATAATATTTGCCAGGAAGCCTACATTCTGAACCTCCTGCTGGGAGGCGATCACCGTCTCTTTCCACTCTGCAAAATCCACCGGTTTCGCGTCGTACCAGCCATGCTCTCCGTTCGTCAGCATATGAGCGGAAAAATCAAACATGGTGGAAAAATGACCATTTTCCCCGACAAACTCTTTCAGTTCCTCTTCTTTCATATTGAAAACTTCCGCCACGGTAAATGCCTGGTACGGCTCAAAGGTCCGAACCTTCAACTCCTCCAAGAGTTCTCCGACCCCCTCAACCGCATCCACCATCCTGGTGCAGGAAGCCAGCCCATCCGGCCCGTCCGCCGGAAAATCCGGGAAATTCGTATCTTTCTTAATATTGATAATGGCGTCAATCCGGAAGCCCGCCACACCCTTTTCCAGCCACCAGCGGATCATGGTAAACAGTTCTTCCTTCATTTCCGTGTTATTCCAGTTTAAATCCGGCTGTTCTTTTGCGAACATATGGAGGTAGTAAAGGTCTGTCCCCGGTACCGGCTCCCAGGTGCTTCCGCCAAAATAAGAGCGGTAGTTGCTTGGCGCTCCTCCATTTTTTCCCTTCTCGAAATAGAAGTAATCCGCATATTTTCCATATGGGTCTTTCAGCGCCTTCTGGAACCACTCGTGCTGGTCGGAACAGTGATTGATGACTAAATCCATGACGATCTTGATTCCGCGTTTTTCTGCTTCCATGAGGAGTTCGTCGAAATCTTCCATGGTGCCGAATTCCGGGGCGATCTTGTAGTAATCGGAAATGTCATAGCCCTGATCGACGAATGGGGACTGGTAAATGGGGGAAATCCAGACGATATCGATTCCCAGGTCTTTGAGATAGTCGAGTTTGCTGATGATTCCCTGGAGATCGCCGATTCCGTCTCCGTTGGTGTCTTTGAAGCTTTTGGGGTAAATTTGATAGGCTACTTTGTCGTGCCACCATTTTCTTTCCATTGTGGGGTATCCTCCTGCGTATATATTTTGGGTTTTGGGGTGTCGCGGCGGCGGGGGGCCGGCCGTGAAGTGCGGAGTGCCCGGGAGGGCTGGGGGTGGGAGGGGCAGTCTCCTGCGTCGTTGCTCCAGGCTGCGGGCATTGGGGAATCTAAGGGCGGCGAGGCGCGGTCAGAAGGGCACAGCTGGCATTCATCGTATTTTTCTGAAGAAAAATACGATTCAGGCCTGCTGAAAAGCTGCCTTTGCGGTCAGATTTTCTCCCTTCTGACCACACCTCGCCACCCTAAGAACCCTC
>CAUEKH010000198.1 GCA_959018155.1 uncultured Hungatella sp. | reverse complement strand
GCAGGGATAAAAACTATACATTTTTACCATTTCCCGAAGATGTAGGGGGGAGATATTCTGCTTTCAGTGATGTAGGACTTCTGCCTGTGGCTGTAGCGGGAATTGATATCGGAAAACTTGTGGAAGGTGCTTCTGAGATGGAAATGAGACTTAAAAATGACGGCTCGCTGTCAAATCCCTCGTTTACCTATGCAGCAGTCCGCAATCTGCTTCTGGAACGAAATATGGGAATTGAAATGCTTTCTTTCTTCGAACCACGCCTTCGGTATCTTGCAAAATGGTGGGTACAGTTGTTTGCAGAAAGTGAAGGGAAAGATGGAAAGGGTATCTATCCAACCTACTGCGAGATGTCGGAAGAACTCCATTCTGTAGGACAGTATCTTCAGGAGGGGACGCCCATCATGTTTGAGACGTTCCTTCATGTAACAGACAGCGGTTCAGAGTATTATTTGAATAATGATGGCATTGACGATGGCTTCGGCTATCTCGATGGAAAGGGGTTAAACTGGGTTAATGATGTGGCGTACCAGGCCACCCTGCAGGCGCACGGGGAACGTCTGCCATGTATCTGCCTGGAGGTGGAACGCTTGGATGCCTGGCACATGGGGCAGTTATTTTACTTTTTCATGTTTAGCTGTTACTTATCCAGCAGATTTTTAGAGGTAAATCCATTTAATCAGCCAGGTGTGGAAAATTATAAGATGTATATGTTCCGCGAATTGCAGCAGAAAAAGAAAGGATTTACAGGGCGGAACACGGAAGCGAAAGAAGAAACTGAAATACCAACGATTGATTATGAAAGAAGGAGAAGGATATGAAACGGAGAAGAACAGGGTTGATTGCAGTTGTGATCTCAGCAATGGTTTTATGTATGACAGGGTGTGGTCTGCCTTCAGTAAGCAATACGGAGGGGAAAGAGGAGAGCGGAACCACGGCAAAGGCGGAGAGCAAAGCGACGGTTGAAGAAACGACCTCGAAAGCAGCTGAAGGAGATGTGATTCTGCGGGTATGGGATTACTGTGATTCTACTGTGACGCAGCGGGAGGCATTTCATAAGGAATTTGAAGAAAAACATCCGGGAGTGAAGGTGGAGTATACCTGCATGACGCAGGATATGTTATCTCAATCTATTGTAACTTCGCTTTCTTCTGATGAGGGGCCTGATGTGTTTTATCTTCCGGCAACAATGACCCTTACACTTGCAGTGGATGAAGGCCTTATTGTTCCAATGAGCGATTATATAGAAAAAGAGTGGTTTGATACACTGATTGATGAAGTGTTTATTCCGGGAACAACTATGTTGGATGATAAATACTACGGACTGCCGGAACAGATGGCTTTGGCTTCCAGTCTGGTTTTTTATAATAAGAAACTTCTTGAACAGGCGGGTGTGACAGAAATTCCAGAAACATGGGACGAATTTTTGGCAGCATGTAAAAATGTGACAGAAAAGACGGATGCTTATGGCCTGATTGAAGGGGGACAACAGAGTTGGAGAATGGAGACACTGATTCGCGCATTTTCTCAGGTAGCAGGTGCCAGAATTGCACCGTATGGTAATGTTCTGACAGCGGACGGAAAGGCAGATTTTGATTCCCCGGCAGTCAAAGAGACATTTGCTTTCTTTACAAAACTGGTTGCTGATGGTAGTCTTCATCCTGATACTGTGACAATTTCTGCACCGGTAGCCAGAGAACGTTTTGCACAGAATGAAGCCGCTTTCTTAGTCTCTGGAATGTTCTGTATTGCAGCGTGGGAAGAAAATAATCCTGACCTGGAGTTCGGAGTTATGGCGATCCCTGTTCCGGATAAAGAGCGTGGGATATACCAGGCAGCCGGGGATTACAGTATGAATGTTTATGGGATATCCTCCCGTTCTAAAAATCCTGAAATGTCTGCTGAGTATTTAAAATGTATGTACAGCGAAGATTATTCTTACCAGAAAGCTTGTGTAGGCAGCGGAGCATGGCTGTCAATTGTAAAAGGAATTAATGAGAAATATTTAACAAATGAACTCTCAAAACAGTATTATGACATACTTAAGGAAACGACAGTTACTTATCCATCCGTTAGAACGCGGGATGCATCAGTAGAAGGGTTCTACACTCAGGTAGTAGACGTACAGCCAGGACTTGGCGATCTGCTTCAGGGAGTTTTCTCAAAATCACTGACAGATTATGATACCGCGCTTAAGACGCTGGCAGATGCCTCAACGGCTGAGTGGAAACGGGCCTGTGAAGCGGCTGGAGTTGATTATGGTCTGCTGGATTTTACTGGCTGGGATATGTCACGAAACTTTACAGAAGAAGACTATGCGCAATATAAATAGCAGATGACCGTACCAGGCGGGGCAGTGTGTTTTTACGCTGCCCTCCTGTTTATTTTATGCCAGGCAAACCATTGGCGGAATATGCAAATTATCATTTTATTAAGCCAAACGTTTGAGTAAAATTTTCACCAAATCCCCTCTCATATGCTAAGATATACTTATAGAAGTGTCATTTTAGGCGGGTTACTTTAAGAAGCCACAGTTTAGGAAAGGTGGAGTGACATGGCGGAAAATGTATTGATTGTCCATGGCGGCGGGCCGACTGCCGTGATAAATTCCTCTCTTTATGGAGTGATTGAGGAAGCGAAACAGAGTGGGCGGATAGGAAAGGTCTACGCGGCCATCGGGGGAAGCGAAGGGATTTTGAAAGAGCGTTTTCTCGACCTGATGAAATATCCGGAGGAGAAACTGAAACTGCTTTTGACAACTCCTGCCACAGCCATCGGTTCATCGCGATACGCGCTGGAGCAGGAGGACTATGAGGCCATGGTTTCCATTTTTAAGAAGCACGATATCAAATATGTGCTTTTAAATGGAGGGAACGGAACCATGGACACCTGCGGACGTATCCATGAGGTCTGCAAAGAAGAGGGGATCCATGTGGTGGGAATCCCCAAGACTATTGATAATGATATTGCGATTACCGATCATACACCAGGTTACGGGAGCGCGGCGAGATACATAGCGGCCACCACGGCGGAAGTAGGGGTTGACGTAAAGTCGCTGCCTATCCATGTCTGTGTCATCGAGGCCATGGGGCGCAATGCCGGCTGGATAACGGCCGCCTCAGCTCTTGCCAGGAAGAAGCCGGGAGATGCGCCTCACCTTATCTACCTTCCGGAACGTCCTTTTCATGAAGAAGAGTTCTTAGAGGATGTGAAAAAACTGTATGAGAAACTGGGCGGTGTGGTAGTCGTTGCCAGTGAAGGGCTGAAAAATAAAGAGGGCGATCCGATTGTCCCCCCGATATTCAAGTCGGGGCGCGCCACGTATTACGGGGATGTCAGTGCCTATTTGGCGGAACTGGTAATTAAAAAACTGGGTATCAAGGCCAGGAGCGAGAAACCGGGAATCTGCGGCCGGGCCTCTGTCGCCTGGCAGTCGCCGGTGGACAGAGACGAAGCAATTCTTGTGGGAAGAGAGGCGCTAAAAGCGGCAATGGAGGGCGCGGGCGGCATTATGATTGGAATAATCCGGGATGAGACGGAGGATGGTTCCTATCAGATCCATACGGAAAAAATCCCTATCAGCGAGGTGATGATGTATGAGCGGACGATTCCCGACTCCTGCATTAATGAACGGGGAAATGATGTGACAGAGGAATTTGTGCGCTGGTGTAAGCCGCTTATCGGACCGGAACTGAGGGACTTTATTGATTTCAGAGAAGAATACAAAATAGAAACGAAAAATGAAAAAGAATGACTCCGGAAAAAACGGGAGTCATCAGATATCTGCAAGCAGGGAAAAGGAGAAGGAGAGGATGAAACATATATTTTTAAACTTAAAACGGTTTGATATCCCCAAGGAATACGGCGGCGTCAATTCGATTGCGCCTGTCCGGGAGTGGGGAAGCTATATTGTATCGAACACTCAGGAACAGTTGAAGAAATATGCGGATGACGGCGTGGAATTTGCCATGTATTTTCCGGAGGCTCATTTAATCGGGGCGGTTGGCGCGCTCTGTGAGGGCAGTCCGGTGAAGGTTGGATGCCAGGGAGTCTTCCGGGAAGACACGGCGGTTGGAGGCAATTTCGGCGCGTTTACCACGAACCGGACTGCCAACGCGGCAGCGGCAGTCGGCTGTACCACCACAATCATTGGTCATTGTGAGGAGCGGAAAGATAAAGCCGGAATTCTCGCGGAGGCGGGAGTGACAGATACGGCAGCGGTGAACCGCATTTTAAATAAAGAGATCCGGCATGCCGTCGAAACCGGGCTTTCTGTGCTCTACTGTATCGGAGAGTCGTCGGAGGAACAGCCGAGGTGGAAGGAAGTGCTGAAGGAACAGCTTACGATAGGGCTGGAAGGCGTGGACACCTCGAAGGTGGTGGTGGCGTACGAACCGATCTGGGCCATTGGTCCGGGAAAGATTCCGCCGGATAAAGAGTATATCACCATGATTGGTACTTATATTAAGGAAGTAACCGGTGGACTTGATGTGGTGTACGGCGGCGGATTAAAGGTGGATAATGCCGAAATGCTGGCTTCCGTGCCTGTGATGGATGGCGGCCTCATTGCCCTGACACGGTTTGCCGGGGAGATCGGCTTCTACCCGGATGAATATTTGGAGATTATAAAGACATATATGGGATATTAAATCACGCAGGGACCAGATTAAAATAACAGGAGGATCAATTTTATGAAGTTATCATTTGAATATGGCGCCGGCTTAATGGCGGCTGAACTGCCTGACAATACAGACATATTTATACCCGGAGAGACGGTGGCGGACCCGCCGTATATTCCCGAGGACCAGTTGATTGAGAAGACGCTGGAGTCTATCCGCAATCCTATGGGTATGGAACCGCTCTCAGAGCTGGCGCATAAGGGATCCAGGGTGACGATCGTATTTCCCGACAGGGTGAAGGGAGGGGAACAGCCCACATCCCACAGAAAGATTTCCATCCGGCTGATTCTCGATGAACTTTACGCGGCCGGGGTGGAGAAGAAGGATATCCTTCTGATTTGTTCCAATGGACTTCACCGGAAGAATACGGAGCAGGAAATCCGCGGCATTCTGGGAAATGATCTGTTTAACGAATTCTGGTACACCCACCAGATTATCAATCACGACAGCGAGGACTACGATCACCTGGTTGATTTAGGCACGACAGACCGCGGGGATCCGGTGCTGATGAATAAATACGTCTACGACAGCGATGTAGCCATCTTAATCGGCCATACCCAGGGAAATCCGTACGGCGGCTATTCCGGCGGCTACAAGCACTGCGCAACCGGCATTACCCACTGGCGTTCCATTGCCTCCCACCACGTTCCGGAAGTCATGCACCGGAAGGATTTCACACCGGTCAGCGGCAAATCCCTGATGCGCACCAAGTTCGACGAGATCGGACAGCACATGGAAAAATGTATGGGCAAGAAATTTTTCTGCTGTGACGCGGTGCTTGACACGAA
>CAUEKH010000197.1 GCA_959018155.1 uncultured Hungatella sp. | reverse complement strand
ACGACACTTTATAGTTATATAGACAAGGGAATTTTCCTTCATTTGACAAATAAAGATTTGCCGGTAAAGAAGAATGAAAAAAAGAAATATGATAAAGTGCGCAGAACACGGGCGCAAAAGGGCGATAGCATAGAAAAACGCCCGGAAGTAGTAAATACAAGAGAAACGTTCGGACATTGGGAAATGGACACAGTAGTTGGACTTCGGGGGAAATCGAAAAAATCGCTTCTGGTATTAACGGAAAGAAAAACAAGAAAAGAAATCATCATGGAATTAAAACGGCATACGGCCGCGGAAGTAGTTAAATCATTAAATAAGCTTGAAAGAAAATGGGGAAAAATGTTTTATAAGGTATTTAAAACAATTACCGTTGATAATGGATCGGAATTTGCGGACTTTGAAGGAATGGAGAAGGCAGCGCGCAGAAAAGGAAGCAGAGTGAAATTATATTATTGTCACCCATATAGCAGTTGCGAAAGGGGGTCAAATGAAAATCAAAACAGAATGATCCGGCGGCACGTACCTAAAGGGACAGATTTTGACACGGTGTCCGGCGACACAGTAAAACAGATAGAGATCTGGATCAATAACTATCCGCGCCGGTTGTTTAACTATGGAACAGCCGAAGAGCGCTTCAACGAAGAAATGGCAAAGTTAGAAGGTTGTTGAATATGCACAAAAAAGCAGAATGGAAATTGTGAAAAAGAGAGAACACAAAAACCAGTGATATTTTTCGCATTTAACGCTTGACTTTTTACTGGAAAATCGAAAGTCGCGTCAGCCTTGACAAACCGCGTTTTTCCATGTATACTAAACAGGCTATAACCAAATTAGTCATAAAGTTTCCGTGCAGCCGGGGAGATAGCGGTGCCCTGTACCTGCAATCCGCTCCAGCAGGGGTGATGTCTCACCTCGGATCGTCTACTGCAGGGCCGCCCCTGATAAGTGGCGATGACGTTCTGGTCTTACGCAACAGGAATTCATGAACCGTGTCAGGGCAGGAATGCAGCAGCACTAAGTGGAACCTCCTGTGTGCCGTGAGGTAGCTGGGACCGAGTTAACTGTCAGGGTAACGCCTGTGGTAACGATACAAAGTGAGACGCACGGATTTAATAATATAATAGCAGAAAGATATCGGGAGAATTTTGTCCGGTATCTTTTTTTATATTCAAGGGAAAACGCGTCCCATGAGATGAAATAAAAATGATCCGCAGGGATTGCGCCGCGGCGGAAAGGAATCAAATCATGCTGTTGAAGCGAACCTCCCCAGCGAAGATCCCCGTGGGCAGAATTCCCTGATATGCGATAAAAATATACTTCGCAGCATCATGTGTTTTTTAATCATAATGAACATTTTCCTGTACATAATTACTCCTGAATGTGAGAAGATAATGAAAGAATATTAATTCCCCGTCGAAAGGAGTCAGCCCATGGCCGAACACAATCAGGCGTCTAACCACAATCAGATACCCAACCACACCCAGGCGCCCAACCACAATCAGGCGCCCAACCACACCCAGGCGCCCAACCACAGTCAGACACCCAACCACACCCAGGCGCCCAACCACAACCAGGCGCCCAACCATAATCAGCCCCCTAATAACAATCAGCCCCCCAACCATTTAATCAACGAAAAATCCCCCTATCTGCTACAGCACGCCTATAACCCGGTGCAGTGGTATCCATGGGGAACGGACGCATTTGAGAAGGCCAGGCTGCAAAATAAGCCGATTTTTCTGTCGATCGGATACAGCACATGCCACTGGTGCCATGTGATGGAGCGGGAATCATTTGAAAATGAGGAGATAGCAGAACTATTAAACCGGGAGTACGTCTGTGTGAAGGTGGATCGGGAGGAACGGCCGGATGTGGATTCTGTATACATGTCGGTCTGCCAGGCCATGACCGGGCAGGGAGGCTGGCCTTTAACCATAATTATGACACCTGACTGCAGGCCATTTTTCGCAGGCACGTATTTTCCACCAAAAGCGCGTTATGGTCATATGGGACTGGAAGAATTGCTGACGGCGGTAGCAGGGCAGTGGCTGGAGAACCGGGAGAAACTGTTAGACAGCGCGGGGCGGATTGAATCATATTTAAAAGAGCAGGAGCGGCTGGTGGTGTCCGCAGAACCAGAGGTGAGGCTGGTGCATCAGGCATTCAGGCAGTTTGAAAGCAGTTTTGATAAAAAGAACGGCGGATTTGGCGGTGCGCCGAAGTTTCCGACGCCCCACAATCTGTTGTTTCTGATGGAGTATGGGCTGAGGGAACAGAACCGGAAAGCCGCAGAGATGGCGGAAATGACCCTGGTGCAGATGTACCGGGGCGGTATTTTTGACCATATTGGAGGTGGGTTTTCCCGATATTCCACAGATGAGAAGTGGCTGGTTCCTCATTTCGAGAAAATGTTGTACGACAACGCGCTGCTTGTTCTGGCGTACCTGAAAGCCTACAGCCTGACCGGGCGGAAGCTTTTTGGCTGTGTGGCCGGAAAAATCCTTGAATATGTGGAACGGGAACTGACAGACCCGCAGGGCGGATTTTACTGCGGTCAGGATGCAGACAGCGACGGTGTAGAAGGCGGATATTACGTATTTACTCAGGAGGAAATAAGACAGATTCTGGGTGAAAAAGAAGGCAGGGAATTTTGCGGAAAATACGGAATTACCACAAATGGGAACTTCGAAGGCAAAAACATACCAAATCTGCTGGAAAATGAGGCCTGGGAAGAAAATGTCAGCCAGGAATCACCCTGCGCCGGAACCAGCGCTCATAGCAGCTTAAAAAAACTGTATGAATACCGCAAAACCCGGACAACGCTTCATAAAGATGATAAAATTCTGGTTTCCTGGAATGGTCTTATGATTTGCGCATTTGCTGAGGCGGGAGTTGTGCTTGGTGAGAAGCGGTATCTGGATATAGCTGTCCGGGGCGAGGCATTTATCAGAAATAAGCTTGTGAAGAACCGGCGGCTGATGGTGCGATACCGGGACGGGGAATCGGCGGGAGAGGGAAAGCTGGATGACTATGCCTGCTATATTCTTGCGCTGACAGAACTTTACCGGGCGACCTTTGAGGTGGATTACTTAAAAAGGGCGTCTGCCTGGGCGGAGACGATGACAGAACAGTTTTTTGACCGGGAGAACGGTGGTTTTTATCTGTATGCAAAGGACGGAGAGCAGCTTATTGTAAGGACAAAGGAGGCGTACGATGGCGCCATGCCGTCGGGAAATTCTGTGGCGGTCAGAGTATTGCAGCAGCTCACTCAGATTACAGGGGAAGAAAAATGGCAGCAGGCGCTGGAAAAACAACTCCATTTTCTTGCCGGATCCATGGACGGATACCCTTCCGGGCACAGTTTTGCGCTTCTGACCCTGCTTAACGTGCTGTATCCGGCGAAAGAACTGGTTTGCGTTCTGCCGGCCGGCGAGGACAGAGACGGGCGGACCGTGCTTTTAAAACAGCTGGGATATTTAAACAAAACGGTGCCGGGGTTAAATATAATCGTGAAATCAGAAGAAAACCGGCAGGAACTGGAGAGTCTGGCGCCCGATACCAGAGAGTATCCGGTTAAGATGGAACAACAGTTTTATCTCTGTATTGGCGGTAAATGTATGCAGCCGGTATCAGATCTGGCGCAGATATTAAAGATTCTGAAGTAAGAATGTGTTGATCATTGAGGAGTTTTCTCATATAATAGTCCCGCCCGCAGTAATTTCGCAGGCGGGATTATTGGTTCTGGCAACGGTTTCCTGCCGGCAATAAAAATAGACTATTTTCTTACATTTCCTGAAAAAACAAAGGTTTCCCTTGCCCCACTTCCCCCTTTGTATTATAATTATGTACAAACTGGGTATTTGTTTCTTAAAATAAGAAGCGTAACCTGGTGACAGGAAGTCATTGCAGAGCAGCTTGGGTAGAGAGAAAACAGTGCGGCTGATAAGCCGCTCACGGTAAGGGCGCCGAGGTGCCCTTATAATGAAGAAAGGGTGTGCTTTCATGATTAGAATAGGAATGCTGACAAGTGGCGGTGACTGCCAGAGCTTAAACGCAACGATGCGCGGCGTGGCTAAGGCACTGTACCGGATGTATGACGATGTTGAGATAATTGGCTTTGAAGAGGGGTACAAGGGACTGATTTATGCGGATTACCGCGTGATGAAGCCGGAGGAATTTTCAGGAATCCTGACAAAAGGCGGGACCATGCTGGGAACATCGAGGCAGCCATTTAAAACCATACGCGTACCGGATGAGAATGGCCTCGATAAAGTTGAAGCGATGAAGCACACCTATAAAAAATTAAAGCTGGAGTGCCTTGTGGTTTTAGGAGGCAACGGCAGTCAGAAGACAGCAAATTTACTTCAGGAAGAGGGACTGAATGTCATCCATCTTCCCAAGACGATAGATAACGATTTATATGGAACCGACATCACGTTTGGCTTCCAGAGCGCTGTCAATGTGGCGACCAACGCCATTGACTGTATCCATACGACAGCAGCGTCCCACGGCCGTGTATTTATTGTGGAGGTCATGGGCCATAAAGTCGGCTGGCTGACCCTGTATGCAGGGATTGCCGGCGGCGCTGACATTATCCTGCTTCCTGAGATTCCGTATGATTTGGATATCGTTGTGGAAGCGCTTAAGAACCGTACAAAGAAGGGAAAACGTTTCTCCATCCTTGCGGTTGCGGAGGGAGCCATTTCCAAGGAGGATGCAGCTCTCACCAAAAAAGAACTGAAAGAAAAGAAGAAATCGGGAGTTATTTATCCTTCGATTGCTTATGAGATCGGCGCTCAGATCACGGAGCGCACCGGCCAGGAAGTCCGCGTGACGGTTCCGGGCCATATGCAGAGAGGCGGAGAGCCGTGTCCATACGACAGGGTTTTATCGACGCGCCTCGGGGCTGAAGCGGCAAAGCTGATTCAGAAGAAGGAGTACGGCTACATGGTGGCGGTCGTCAACAACGAGGTTGTGAAGGTGCCGCTTAACGAGGTTGCCGGCAAATTAAAAATGGTCGATCCGGAAAGTTCTATCATCAAAGAAGCTAAGATGATAGGAATTAGTTTCGGCGACGAATAAGGAGTTTTAGGGCATGTCATATACGGCATTATATCGGAAATGGCGCCCGGCCTCATTTGAAGATGTCAGGGGCCAGGACCATGTTGTACAGACTTTGAAAAACCAGATTATCTCCGAACGTGTCGGACATGCGTATCTGTTCTGCGGGACCCGCGGTACCGGTAAGACGAGTATCGCGAAGATATTTGCAAAGGCCGTCAACTGCGAGCATCCGAAGGACGGAAGCCCCTGTGGGGAATGTCCTACGTGTAAGAATATCGCAGCAGGCTCTTCCTTAAATGTGGTGGAAATTGATGCCGCCTCCAACAACGGCGTCGAGAACATCCGTGAAATCAGAGACGAAGTCCAGTATCCCCCCACAGAAGGAAAATACCGCGTTTATATTATCGACGAGGTGCATATGCTGTCTACAGGAGCG
>CAUEKH010000196.1 GCA_959018155.1 uncultured Hungatella sp. | reverse complement strand
GGAGGCAGAATGCCGATGGAAAAGGTTGTGAGGCGGGAAAAAATATCGTAGACTGGGATCTGCGGGAGTAACTACAGATAAGGAGACTAAAAATGGGTGTGAAAAAAGATGAGGAGCCGTCCAAGCCCCCGAAAAAACCGTTTATTTACTATTACATGATCGTGCTGATCGTGACGCTGCTGTTTAATGCGCTGACTGTGCCGTGGATGCGGTCGCGCTCTCATATGGTTTTTGAAGTTCCATACAGTACATTCCTGGAGAAACTTGATGAAGGAAAGGTTATTTCCGTAGCCAGAACCGAGACAGAACTCCAGTTCAAGGCAACCGAACAGGATAAAGCGGGAAATCCCGTTGAGGTTAATTATAAAACGGGACTGTGGCCAGATGATACGCTGACAGAGAAACTAAAGGCGCAGAACATACAGTTTGATAAGCCAATTGTGGAGCCGATGAGTCCCCTTATGTCTTTTTTTCTGACGTGGATTCTTCCGATTCTGGTTTTCGTTTTCCTTGGAAATTTACTGGCAAAGCAGATGCAGAAGCGTATGATGGGCGGAAGCAATGCCATGACCTTTGGAAAATCCAACGCCAAGATATATGCAGAGTCGGAGACGGGCAAGACATTTGCCGATGTGGCGGGTCAGGAGGAGGCCAAGGATGCATTAAAAGAGATTGTGGACTTCTTACACAATCCGCAGAAATACGCCGATATCGGCGCCAGCCTTCCGAAGGGCGCCCTTCTCGTAGGACCTCCGGGAACCGGTAAAACACTGCTTGCGAGAGCGGTTGCCGGCGAGGCCCACGTGCCGATCTTCTCTATCTCCGGTTCCGAGTTTGTGGAAATGTTCGTCGGTATGGGAGCGGCCAAGGTCCGTGATTTATTTAAACAGGCCAATGAAAAAGCGCCGTGTATCGTGTTCATTGATGAGATCGATACGATTGGTAAGAAGCGTGACGGCGGAGGCATCAGCGGAAATGACGAGCGTGAGCAGACTCTAAACCAGCTGCTTGCGGAGATGGATGGATTTGACGGCAAGAAGGGCGTCGTGATTCTGGCGGCTACCAACCGTCCCGATTCCCTGGACAAGGCCCTTTTAAGACCGGGCCGTTTCGACCGCAGGATCCCTGTGGAACTTCCTGATTTAGGCGGACGTGAAGCCATCTTAATGGTTCACGGAAAGACGGTGAAGCTGTCCGATAACGTGAATTTCCACGATATCGCCCTGGCGACCGCGGGAGCCAGCGGAGCGGAGCTTGCCAATATCGTCAATGAGGCTGCTTTAAGAGCGGTCCGCATGGGAAGAAGTTTAGTCTCCCAGGAAGATTTGGAAGAGAGCGTGGAGGTGGTAATCGCCGGTTATCAGAAGAAGGATTCCGGTGTCAGCGTCAACGAGAGGAAGATTGTGGCTTACCACGAGGTGGGTCATGCCATGGTGGCGGCCTGCCAGACCCACTCTGCGCCGGTTCACAAGATTACGATTATTCCGAGAACCAGCGGCGCGTTAGGCTATACGATGCAGGTGGACGAGGAGCAGAAATATCTGCTGACGAAAGACGAGGCGCTCAACAAGATTGCCACATTTACCGGAGGCCGTGCGGCGGAGGAACTGATTTTCAATTCCATTACCAGCGGCGCTTCCAATGATATTGAGCAGGCGACGAGAATCGCGAGAGCCATGGTTACGAGATACGGCATGAGCGATCAGTTCGATATGGTGGCCCTGGAGACTGTGACAAACCAGTATTTAGGCGGAGATACCTCCTTAGCCTGCGCGCCCGATACGGCTAAGCAGATTGACGAGGAAGTCATCAAGATCGTACGCGAGCAGCACCAGAAGGCATACAATATCTTAAAAGAGCACGAAGACAAGCTTCACGAGATTGCAAAATACTTACTGGAGAAGGAAACCATCACCGGTGAGGAATTCATGGAGATATTCCAGGGTGATCTAAAGTCTCAGCAATCAGCCAGCCAGAGTACTTCTGAAGAGACTCTGAATTAAAGCCGGACATGCGGCGGCGCCACTGGCGTGGCGTCTGCCCCATAATGGCGAGGAAATGGCGGTTGAAACTGGAAAGAGAGTGAAATCCCACTCTTTCGGAAATGGACAGAATGGAATCTTCTGTCATCCGCAGGCAGTCTGCGGCTCTCCGGATGCGGGTGGTATTTAAATGCTCTAAAGGGCTCATTCCCATGACAGAGGAAAAAAGTCTTCTGAAATGGGTGGGGCTTAAACCACACAGCCCGGCCAGTTCATCCATGGAAAAGTCGTCCATATAATGAGAGCGGATAAATTCAAGAGCGGGAGCGATGACCAGCGCATTTTCAGGCTGCGGGTCATCGCTTTTTCGCGCTGTTTCGGCAATCCGGGCCAGTTCGGTTAAGAGGGCGAGAAACAGTCCGCGCACCGTGAACTCATAGTAACTGTTCTTCTCCTTCATTTCTTTTACGATTCCGGCCACAAGAAAATTGACTGCCGGATACTCTTCATTTCCCAGAATAAAATGAATATGGTGGCGCACGGAGGCCAGCAAATTTAAGCCCGATATCCCGCTGTCTGAGAAAAATGGCTGGAGAAGCTGGTCCGGGTCGAGAAAGAGGTAGGACCACCGGCTGGCCGTCCCCGGGGCGCTGTAGGTGGTGTGGGGGATATCGCAGGAGACGACCGTCACATCGCCTGCCTTAAAAGCACACTCCGTGTCTTCAAAGCGCATGAAACCGTAATCCGTCTCACAGATGCCGATTTCAAGGCAGTTGTGGATGTGGAGGCGGCCGGAGGGAATATCGGAAATCCGCCAGTGTTCCCCGGTCAGCAAAAGCACGGGAAAACGGGCGGGAAGGGGATAATCACGAAATTCAATGACTGGTTTTTTCTTTCGCGGCATAGGGGAAACTCCTTTTTTCAAAACAGATTTTCTTTCTGCGGCCAGCCGAAACGGGGGCCGATGCCATAAACCTTGGCCCGGATTTAAATGAAATTCACTTTTGGTTGAAACTGCACAGAAAAAATATTGAGTGATTTATATTATATCTTATTTACTCCCGTCTGTCTAATTATAAATGGTTGAAAATGCACAGTTTTTCGTGATGAAAGCTTAGACTCCGCCGCCCGTTTTTCTTATAATGAAAATATCATATCTGACAGAAAAAGGAGTATACCATGAAAAAAGAAAATACAAAAGGAAGCTTTACGCTGCCCGGGGAATCGGGCTATGAAAAACTGACGCTGGAACTGGCGGAGCGCTGGGGAGCCGATGTGATCCGCGACAGCGACGGGACGGTTCTTTCTGACGAGATTACGAATGCGGGATACGGCATTTACTCTACCATCTGTATCATCAGAGATCACAATGAGTGGGCGGCGGCCCATCCGGAACAGCTTCAGCAGACATTTCTGGTGACAGAGCCGAAGACAGCGGTGGAAGAGCGCGTGACATTTCACCTGATGGATGATTTTTTTGAAGAGCAGTTTCTCGTAAATGACAGCGGGGAGGCGTTTGAGTACTGGCAGGTATACGACCGCACCACGAACCGGGAAGTGCCGCGGGACTGCTGGGATTATGAGAAGGAGAACGGAAATGTGACGGTTCGGGAAGCGGTTCCATTTCACCGCTATACGGTCAGTTTCCTGGCATACCGTATCTGGGAAGAGATTTCCATGTACAACCATGTGACGAACAGCTGGGATAAGGAGCATTTAATGCCTGTGGATCCGATTCATGAGGAGACCAGGGAGTATCTGCGCGGCTGGCTGGAACAGTGGTGTAAAGAGCATCCGGCCACGACGGTGGTGCGTTTTACTTCCATGTTCTACAATTTCGTCTGGATGTGGGGGAGAAATGAGAAGAAGCGCAACTTATTTACCGACTGGGGCTCTTATGACTTTACCGTCAGCCCCCGGATGTTAAAGGAATTTGAGAAGGAGTACGGTTACGGCCTGACGGCGGAGGATTTTATCAACCAGGGAAAATTCCATGTGACCCATATGCCGGCGGCTGAGACGCAGCTGGATTATATGGCATTTGTCAACCGGTTTGTAGTCGATTTCGGGAAGGAACTGGTGGCGCTGGTTCATCAGTATGGAAAAAAGGCATACGTCTTCTATGATGACAGCTGGGTCGGTGTAGAACCGTACAACGATCATTTTAAAGAGTTCGGTTTCGACGGCCTGATCAAATGCGTCTTTTCCGGTTATGAGGCCAGACTCTGCGCCGGTGTGGACGTGGAGACTCATGAGTTGAGACTCCACCCATACTTATTCCCGGTAGGATTAGGCGGTGCGCCTACCTTCTGTGAAGGGGGAGACCCGGTGCAGGATGCGAAGGAGTACTGGATCCACGTAAGACGCGCCCTGCTTCGCGAGAAGATTGACAGGATCGGTCTGGGCGGCTATCTCCACCTGGTAGAGAATTTCCCGGATTTCTGCGACTATATGGAAAAAATCGCGGACGAATTCCGCCTGATCAAGTCCTTCCACGAGGCTGGGGAAGTCTATACGCTGCCGATCCGCGTGGCGGTTCTCCACACCTGGGGAAAACTGCGTTCCTGGACGCTTTCCGGCCATTTCCACGAGACGTATATGCACGATTTAATCCATATCAATGAGGCGCTTTCCGGTCTGCCGGTCGATGTCCGCTTCATCAGCTTTGAAGACGTAAAAAATGGCGCATTAAAGGATGTGGATGTGCTGATTAATGCCGGAGCGGCCGGGACAGCCTGGAGCGGCGGCGACGTCTGGAAAGACGACAGCGTGGTGGAAGCGGTCAGCCGCTGGGTGTATGAAGGCGGCGCTCTCCTCGGAGTCAATGAGCCGTCGGCCGCAGACGGGTACGACACGTATTTCCGCCTGGCCGCAGTTCTCGGAATTGATGAGGACACGGGCGCGCGGGTCTGCCACGGAAAATGGGAGTATGAAGTGGAAGACGGAGTCTTTGAAGATGGCGGCTGCGAAAATAGCAGAAATGGAAATGGCCTGCCGCTGATTCCTCAGGGGGCCGGAGTGAAGGGAAAGAAAGGCATTTACTTAACTGATGAGACCACCAGAGTGCTGATGGAGGTGGATGGAGTTCCGGCTCTTACCTGCCATGAATTTGGTTCCGGCCGTGCATTCTATTTAAGCAGCTTCCAGGTAACCCCGGAGAATACGAGAATGCTTCTCAATCTTCTGCTTGCTGCAGGAAAGCTTCCGCTTGATCAGAACTATGTGACCGACAGCCCTTACACCGAATGCGCCTGGTACCCGGCCGGCCGCCAGCTGGTTGTCATAAATAACAGTGGAGAAGCGGAGACTGCGGTTGTAAAGACAGAAGCCGGATTACAGACGGTGGATTTAAAACCGTATGATACGGTGATTCTCAAGATAGACTGACAGAGCGCCCGGTTGAGAGCATAGACGAAATCTCCTTTCCATGGTAGAATACAGCTATGGAAATACCTCGGCTCGTCTTTGATGAGTGCCGTACAATTGGAAAGAGGGGATATTCGGATGCTTACAATAAAAGATGTATTAAAGGATGTGCCAGAAGCAGGGG
>CAUEKH010000195.1 GCA_959018155.1 uncultured Hungatella sp. | reverse complement strand
GGAGAACACGTTGCTGATCTGCATGGAAATCTCATTGATCGGCCTGGAAAACTGGCGTGAAAAATTTAAGAATACGGTAAGGCCGCCCACGTCAAAGCCTCTGAGCACACAGAGAAGGCCGCCGATACAAGCCGTCAGCGTGTAGTTAAGCTGGCTTAAATTTCCCATGACAGGGCCCATGATTCCACCAAAGAACTGAGCCTTGATCATGTTATCGCGCAAATCTTCATTCAGTATCTCAAATTCCTCTTCCGCAATCTCCTCATGGCAGAACACCTTCACGACCTTCTGGCCGCTGATCGTCTCCTCGATATAGCCGTTGACTGCGCCTAATGAGGTCTGCTGCGCCGAGAAATACTTCTGGCTCCTTTTTGCCACAAATCCGCCGGCCTTCATCATCAGAGGTATCATCACAACCGTGACGAGAGTCAGCCAGATGTTCGTATAAATCATCAGAAACAGCGTGCCGACGATACTCAGCGCACCGGAAAACAGCTGTACCAGCGTGCTGCTGAGCATCTGTCCCACCGTATCCACATCATTGGTGAAACGGCTCATCAGATCTCCGTTGTTGTTCGTATCGTAAAAACGAACCGGAAGCTTCTGCATTTTTTCAAAGAGTTCATCTCTGATCTTCTGCAGCGCGTTCTGGGCCACAGTCAGCATGATACGCGACTGCGCGTAGTTGGCTGCCACGCCAAAGAGATAGATAACAGCCATGACAACCAGAGAACCGGCCAGGCCCTTTACACTCCCGCGGCTTCCATCCATGGGAGCGATATATTTATTAATGATGGGGCGGAGCATGTAGGAACCGCCCAGAGTTGAGAGTGTATTGACAATCACGCACAGAAACGCAACTGCCATATGAACCTTATATCCACCCAAATAGGAAAGCAGCCGGCGGATTGTCTCTTTGCTCTGCTTTGGCATACCGCCCTGAGTATTCCGGTGCCTGCCCGGACCGCCCATGGGGCCGCGCCTTCTTCCAGCCGGCACATTGCGGCCATACCGCCGTTTTAAACTTTCAACTCTCTTCTGATTATCCATTACGCGCTCACCTCCTTTTCCTTATCTCTCTGTGAGTAATAGATTTCCTGGTAAGCCTCGCAGGTACGGATGAGTTCCTCATGGCTTCCAAGTCCCACAATATTGCCATCGTCCAATACGATGATTTTATCCGCGCCTTCCACCGATCCGATTCTCTGGGCGATGATAAATTTCGTCGTATCCTTTAATGTCGTGGTAAAGCACTCGCGGATTCTGGCCTCTGTGGCCGTATCTACGGCTGAGGTGCTGTCGTCAAGGATCAGGATCTTCGGTTTCTTTAACAGCGCCCTGGCAATACAGAGCCTCTGCTTCTGGCCGCCTGAGACATTGACGCCGCCCTGGCCCAAATCCCTGTTATAGCCTTCCTGGAAGGCGGAAACGAAGCCGTCCGCCTGAGCGCTGACTGCGGCAGCCTTCATCTCTTCATCCGAGGCCTCCTCATTTCCCCAGCGCAGATTCTCTGCAATCGTCCCTGAGAACAGGACATTTTTCTGGAGTACCATGCCGACGCCCTCCCTTAAATTTTTGAGAGAGTAATCTTTCACATTGATGCCGTCTACCAGCACACTGCCGCTGTCGGCATCGTACAGCCTGGGAATCAGCTGAACCAGCGATGTTTTTCCGCTTCCTGTGGATCCGATGATGCCGATAGTCTCGCCCGGATTGGCGGTAAAGCTTATATGGTTCAAAACCATATCATCGGTATCCTTCGCATACTGGAAACAGACATCCTTAAATTCCACTCTTCCTTCTGTGACAATGGCATCCTTTCGCGCCGCATTTTCATCTGTCAGATCGATTTCCGTATCCAGCACTTCTCTGACACGCTTTAAGGAGGCCAGCGCACGGGAGGCCTGGAGGAATATCATGGAAACCATCATGAGGGACATCAAAATCTGAACAATATAGGTGGTAAATGCCGTCAAATCGCCTACCGGCATAGAACCGGCAATAATTAAATTACCGCCGTACCATACGACTGCCAGAGTTGTAATATTCATGGCCAGCATCATGACCGGCATGGTAGCAATGACGATCTTCATCGCGTTCAAGCTGCCCTCTTTTAAATCCTGGTTCATCGTCTTAAATTTCTTTTCCTCATAATCCTCTCTCACGAAGGACTTGATCACACGCACATTGGTGAGCGCTTCCTGAACCCCGGAATTGAGGCGGTCAATCTTCTTCTGCATCACCTCAAACCGCGGAAAAGCCGTTTTTAAAAGCAGGATAATGGCAAGCAGCAAAAGCGGGATTACCACCAGTAAAATGGTCATTAACTTCCGGTTGATAAAGTAGGCCATAATCAGGCCGCCAATCAGCATACCAGGCGCCCTGAACATCATACGAAGGCACATCATTACCACGTTCTGAATCTGCTGGATATCGTTAGTCAGACGGGTCACAAGGGAACCTGAGCTGAAATCATCTATATTTTTAAATGAAAACTGCTGTACTTTGTCAAAGACGTCTTTTCTTAAATCGGAAGAAAAGCAAATCGATGCTTTAGAAGCGAAGTAGGCCGCCCCGATTCCTCCTGCCGCCATCACACAGGCAGTCAGCGCCATAATTCCTCCCACTGTCAGAATATAGCTGGTATCGCGGTTCACCACGCCATTGTTGATGATCATAGACATCAGTTTCGGCAGCATAATCTCGCCGAGAACCTCCGTCAGCATCAGAACAGGCGCAAGTAAAAATGAACTGAGATATGGTTTTATATATTTCCAGTAATGTTTCACGTTACGAATCCTCTCTTTCTGTCATACTATTTCCTGATGATGTCTTTCCTGCTTCTTCCTCACCACCCGGCCGGTCTGCCGTTATCTCCTCCAGGTTCTGATAAACCCGGTCGAGAAGCCGCTCCATGATCGCGTAATCTTCCTCCGAAAAGCCATGAAACATCTGATTCTCTACATTTTTGAAGAAGATGCGGGAATGTTTTACAATGTCTTCCCCTGCCTCGGTCAGACACAGCTTATTAAACCGGTTGTCAGACTGATCCACAATCCGCGTAATATAGCCGCCCTTCTCCAGTTTCTTTACAGATACGGCAATCGTTGAGGGCGACACATTCATAAATTCGGCAATCTCCTTCTGCGACACATTGGAATGGTCGGAAAGGATCCGCAGAATCTGCTGCTGGCTCCGGTAAACCCCGGTCTTATTCAGCCTCTGTTCCAGTATACTCCGGTGAAGCTTCATAATCCTCATATATTTTGAAAGTACCTGGTGGGCCGGTGTCTCGTTGTCGTGACAGCAGTGCCACTTATTCTCCTGTAAGTCCATATTCTCTCTCCTCCTTTCCTGCCTGAAATTTTCCCTTACAAAGGTAATAGTTAGTTGGCTTATAGTTGGTTATCTTATAATTAGCTATTTTATAGTTAGCTATTTTACAGTTAGCTAATTAACTATTGACTATTATACACGTTCTCACGAAAATTTACAATGAGGGAATTATAAATTTTTTGTGAATATTTTTTAACTGAATATTTTTTAACTGAATATTTTTTATAAACTGCCACGTCTGTCATACTGCGCCCATGAGGGCACCTCCGACCCACACATGAAAACAGATACATTTTCCAACAAATTCCGTGTAATAAAAAAAGAAAGCTTCGAAGCAGTGTCATTGGCTAAATGACATTGGCTTCGAACCTCCTTTTTTTATCTGGCTGTTATCTGACTGCTATCTGGATGTTATCCGGCTGTTGTCTGGCCGCTATCTGGCTGTTGTCTGGCCGCTCCACGGACCAGCCGCTTATCCGGCTGTCTGACAACCGCCCGAAGTCTTAAATTTCTGTACCACGGCTCAGCATTTATCCTGGTGATTGATGGATAAAGGAAGCGGAAGCCAGTTGACGCCCCCGGCCGCCTCCAGTCTTCTCGCCTCTCCGATTAAGACAGGAGAAAAGAAAAAGCGCGCCGCCTCTTCCGGAGTCAGCCTGCAGTCCGCTACCGCCTCTGTCCGCTCCGCAGACGGAATTCCATTTTCAACCCTGACCACCACCGTCCCATACCCGATAATCTCTACCGTCAGACTGCCATCCGCCAGAGTTTTCGACTCCGCCGCCACGTTCATGGCAAAGCGAAGGACCGACTCAAAATTAAAGATTCTGTAATTGCCCTCCTCTTTGACAGATACCGTCTCACAGCAGGCCAAAAGCCGATCCATGCGCTCTGTCTCATGAGGATAAACGAGAAGCGTAAGGCTCATTTTCCCCGCCATCTCATAAAATGTCCGAAGGACCGGCACCACCAGATCCTCATCACGAAGAACCAGTTCTCCGATCTGCCCATCCTTCTCCACAAAATATCCCGCCATCTTACCATTACTTTCGACCACGTACGGCGTTACCGTCCAGCTGCGCACGGTATCCGAAAATGCCTCCGGTGTGCGAAGGCAGTGCGTCAGCTGCTCATTGAACATGGCATACGCTTCTTCCACCCACTCCCGTTCCTCCGAGCCGACCCGGCGCAGCGTGATCTCTGCCTTCGGCTGCTCACACGCCATATGGATGAAAGAATTACCCGTAAAGAAATATTCCATCACACTTCCACATTTCTCATATCCGAAATGGCGATATCTCTGGCGGTAACCATCAAGGGCGCTAAAATCAACCCCGTCCTTCTTCATATCCGCAATCGCAGCCTCCATCAGAAGCTTCATATAACCTTCTCCTCTCGAATCCGGATGAACCGATACGCTTCCGATATAAGCTGCTTTTAATGACTGCTCCCCACACGTACAGACGATCGGCCAGGAACAGACTGCCGCTCTGATCTTCCCCTCTTCCACAGCAAGATAATGGTACCCTTCCGTTCCCGCCCCATCTTTATAGAGTTTCGGCAGAAGCTCCTTAAAATTATGCGGGACATTATTCATGCTGAACACCATATTGATAAAATCACGAATATCCGCCAGTTCTCCCGGTTTCCCCTTTCGTATCTCGACCATAATACTTTCTCTCCTCCTATGTAACACACCATTTATCATTCCCCGCTACCGCTCCAGTGTAACCAGAGTCCACCTGCTGTTCTGAAACATGAGGAAACAGGGCTTTCCTATTTTATAACAATAGTATTTCTCCATCAAAAACTGAAACACTTCATATTTCATCAGGCTTGTACAGACAGGACAGACAGGCATGTTTTTTCCCTCCGGCAATTATTTTACTGTTAAAATCATATGCAGAAAATGGCTGCCATATGACTGCCGCTATCCTGTAGTTATAACAGATTCCGGGAACTGCGTCAAGACAGTGCCGGAGTCGTTTTTTGTCGAATACGTAAACTGTCTATCATTTTAAATCGGGAATATAATATTTTTAGCATAACACGAATACAGGAGTATGAATTATGAGAGAGTTACGGGTATATTATTGCAAACAGTGTGGATTCTATGGTTTTTATCAGCTGCCTCAATACGCAGTCTGTCCAAAATGTGATTTACCGATGCAGCTTTTGGACATCCCTTTCAGTGCATTTACGAATCTTTCC
>CAUEKH010000194.1 GCA_959018155.1 uncultured Hungatella sp. | reverse complement strand
TACATCATACAATATTCAAATCACATCAAATAAGGAGGAATCCATTATGAAATTTAAAATTAAAGACCCAGGAAGCGCAATCACCCATTTCATCGGTATGCTGCTGGCGCTGTTTGCCGCCACTCCATTACTTTTAAAAGCCTCCTCAGACGGGCGGCTCCACCTTGTGGCCCTGACCGTATTTATTATCAGCATGATTTTACTCTATGCGGCGAGCACCATTTATCATACCCTGGATATTTCTCCGAAGGTCAACAAGATTTTGAAAAAAATTGATCATATGATGATATTTATTCTGATTGCAGGTACTTACACACCGGTCTGCCTGATCGTTCTGGGTGACAGGACCGGCTGGGGGCTGCTGGCTCTCGTCTGGGGAATCGCCATCACCGGTATTATCATCAAGGCGTGCTGGATCTATTGTCCGAAATGGTTTTCATCAGTCCTTTATATCGCCATGGGCTGGGTATGCGTCCTGGCATTCAGCAAGATTATCAACGCGCTTCCGAGAGCCGCTTTTGGGTGGCTGCTGGCTGGCGGTATTATTTACACAGCAGGCGGCATCATCTACGCACTGAAGCTGCCGATTTTCAATTCCAGACATAAGTATTTCGGATCCCACGAGATTTTCCACCTCTTTGTCATGGGCGGAAGCCTCTGCCACTATATCATGATGTATCAGTTTGTGGCTTAAACACTTGGCTTAAACACTCGTTGCCGTTAAAACAGGACTCTCTGTTCTGAGTGCGGTATAAAGCTTAGAGTATCCTGTAGGTCAGGACTTTAAAAAGCGGATTTATGATGAATTATCACAAATCCGCTTTTTGTTATATTGTCGCTATCTGACGGCAGTTTTCCCCTGTTCTCTTACCCAATCAGAACAGCCACCGCCTCATAAGGCCGTAAAATCATCTTCCCGGCTTCCCATTTTACCTCATCTTCATTGGAAATCAGCACAGTTCCCGCCTCAAACTTCTCCGGCACTTCCGCCGTCACCTCTTCATCGGTAAAATTGCAGACTGTCAGCAGTTCCTGACCGTCGAGTTTTCTCACATACGCATACACTTTCTCATCCTCAGGAAGCAGCAGCTCATAGGATCCGTATACGATGATGTCGTGCTGATGACGAAGCGCTATCAGTTTCTGGTAGTAATGGAATACGGAGTCAGCGCGGGAGGTCTGTTCACTGGCGTTAATCTCCTTATAATTGGGATTTACCATAATCCACGGCGTTCCGGAAGAGAATCCGGCGTTCTCACTTGCATCCCACTGCATCGGAGTTCTGGCATTATCACGGCTCTTGACACGGAGATATTTAATCATCTCAGCTTCCGTGAAAATTCCTTTTCCCGTCAGTTCATGGTAGGCATTGATGCTGTCCAAATCCCGGAAATCCTCAATCTTCTCAAACGGCACGTTGGTCATTCCCAGTTCCTCGCCCTGATAGACGTAAGGCGTTCCCTGCATCATATGTAAGCACGTCGCCAGCATTTTCGCGGATTTTTCACGGTATTTGGGAGAATCATTTCCAAATCTCGAAACGACTCTCGGCTGATCATGGTTGTCCCAGAAAAGGCTGTTCCACGCCACATCGGCCAGCTCGTTCTGCCATTTGCTCATAATCTTCTTTAAATCGGTCAGACGCATTTTCTTATCGGTCCATTTATTGTTGGGGTCGGCGTCCACATCCATGTGCTCAAACTGGAATACCATGCTAAGTTCATTCCTGTCACTGCCCGCGTACTTTTTCGCCTCGTCAATCGTGACGCCGGAACACTCGCCGACCGTCATGATATCGTACTTGCTTAAGACTTCACGGTTCATCTCCTGTAAATACTCATGAACGTGAGGGCCGTTGGCAGCCACATTGAAGCTGGCGTAGCCATTTAACATCGGCTCCCCATCAGGCATCCCCTCCGGCTTGGAGATCAGGCTGATCACATCCATGCGGAAGCCGTCGATGCCCTTGTCCAGCCACCATTTCATCATATCGTAGACTTCATTTCTGACCACCGGGTTCTCCCAGTTTAAATCAGGCTGCTTTTTTGAGAATAAATGAAGGAAATACTGGCCGGAAGCCCCGTCACCCTCCGCCGAACCTTCGCCAGGAGGACATTCCACATATTCCCACGCCGGGCCGGAGAAGCAGGAACCCCAGTTATTCGGCTCTTTTCCGTCCACGCCGTCCTTCCAGATGTAGTAGTCGCGGTACGGGTTATCCTTTGATTTGCGGCTCTCCACGAACCACTGATGCTCGTCAGACGTATGGTTCACCACCAGATCCATGACGATCTTAATTCCCCGCTCATGGGCCTGTTTTAACAACTCCTCAAACTGCTCCATGGTGCCAAATTCCTTCATAATGGCCCTGTAATCCCGGATATCGTAGCCGTTGTCATCGTTCGGGGAATCATAGACCGGCGACAGCCAGACTACATCGATCCCCAGTTCCTTTAAGTAGTCGAGTTTCCCTGTGATTCCTGCCAAATCTCCGATTCCGTCCCCGTTGCTGTCACAGAAACTTCTCGGATAAACCTGATAAACGACCGATTCTTTCCACCATTTCTTCTCCATATCATACCCTCACAATCTTTTTTATTATCGCACAGAAGTCAGCAGGTCTGCAAATGTATCGAGTCTGTAATCCGCCAGTTCGCTGTCCCGGGCATCCCCGATTGCCGCACAGTCCATTCCGCCTGCTTTTGCCGCCTGTAAACCGGCCACCGCGTCTTCCACCACAAGACACTCCCCGGCCTCCAGTCCCAGCATAGCCGCCGCCTTTAAGAAAACCTCCGGATGTGGTTTCGAATGGGTAATCACATTCCCGTCAGACACCGCGTCAAAGAACTCGCCAAGTCCTAAGTGATTCAGAATCAATCCGGCATTTTTACTGGAAGAACCGATGGCTAAAAGGAAATTTTCGGCCCGGAGTTCCTCCAACGTCCGCTTCGTTTCTTTGTCTAAATCGTCCTCTGTCATCCGCTCTAAAAGCTGGCGGTACAGATCATTCTTCTTTTCCAGGTAGTGAAGCTTCGTCTCCTCATCCATCACGCCGTCATACCGCTCCAGAATGATTTCAAAGCTTTCCTTCCGGCTGACGCCCCGCAGGCGGTTGTTGATGACCTCGTCGAAATAGATTCCCAGTTCATCAGCAACGGACTTCCACGCCTGGTAATGGTACTGGTCCGTATGGCAGATTACGCCATCCAAGTCGAAAATAATCCCCCGGTACTTCCTTTTTCCTTCCTGGCTGCTTTCCTGGCAGTTCTCCGGGCAACTCTCCTGGCAGTTCTCCTGGCAGTTCTCCGACCAGTTCTCATTACAGCCCTGGTTCGGACAGACCGTGATTTCCTGTTCCCGGACAGTGACGGTAACAGGCGCATTTCCCTCATTTCTGACTTCCACAGAGTCGGTTCCGGCTTTCACAACAAGCCTCTCCCCCTGCCAGTATAACACAAATTGCAAAGATTTCCAGCCCTCAGGAAGCGCCGGATTGATAACCAGCTTTCCGTGGCGGATTCGGACTCCTCCAAAGCCCATCACCGTGGCAAGCCAGATGCCGCCAATGGATGCGCTATGGATTCCTTCATCCGAAGATTTCATATTCGGCCCCAGATCCGTCATGCAGGCGCCGTTGTACAGCTTCATGGCCATCTCTGTCTTGCCGTAATCATTTGCCAGTACGGTGTGGACGCAGCGGCTTAAGGAAGAGTCGTGAAGTGTCTTATCTTCATAGAAATCAAAGTTCTTCTCCTTCACCTCCTGCGGAAATAAATCCGGCAGTACAAAGTCCAGCATCACGGTGTCGGCCTGCTTGGAAACCATCAGCTTTCCGAGCTGTTCCATGTTGTAATCATTGTGGATTCCCAGCACAGTTCCTGATGTCTTGTATTTCGTCAAATCTAACGGCGTCAGGCCCAGATACTGATCGGTCTGCGGAACAATCCCTTCCCCGTTTGGTTTCGGTAAGTAGAGTTTCGCTCTCCGCTCCGCAAGAAGGCTCTCCAACTCTCCGAAATGGAACTGTTCATCCAGTCTCTCCGCCGTCTTGCCGCCCTGCTCTTTAAGAGTCTCCATAACACGTTCTGCCAGCGCCATGTTATAGTCCGCCATATAATTCGTATAGGCGTTATTGTCTACGTGCTCTTTGTACTCATCCGGGCCAATGACGTCATTAATCTCGTACCGGTCAAGTTCCTTATTGTACTCCAGACGATCCGCCCAGAACAGCGCGGTATCCAGAATAATCTCATAGCCGTACTTTTCCATATAGTCGACATCCCCGGTGGACTCATAGTACTGCCATACCGCATATGCGACATCAGCGCTGATATGGTGCTCAATCAGGCCGGTTAAACATTTCTGTACTTTTCCGGTTACCACGTCGGCCCCGAGATAGAGCGGAGTCACCTCGCCGTCGTCGATCCAGGCGCATTCCCACGGATACATGGCACCCTTCCAGCCATTTTCCCGCGCCTTCTTGTGAGCGCCGTATAAATTCCGGTAGCGGTACTCCAAAAGCGTCCTGGCTGTCTCCGGATCCGTTAAAGTGAAATACGGCAGAATAAACATTTCCGTATCCCAGAAGGAATGGCCCTTGTAACCCTCGCCTGTGAGAGCCTTGGCGCCGATTCCCACACGGTTGTCATCCTTCTTCACCATGATTTCCAGATGGTACTGTGCGAAACGCATGGCAAGCTGGTAAATACCGGCGTCTCCCTCAATGACAACGCCCTGATCCTCCCAGAACTTCGCCCACTCCCGTTCCGATTCCGACAGCAGAATATCATACCCCTTCTCAAACGCTTCCTTCAGACACGCCATCCCGTCGCACTTTAAAGTCTCTGCCATATCAAAGCCGGCCTCATTTTTCTCATAGGCCAGATCTCTGGAAGAATGGACGGCTGTTATTTTTTCCAGGCGGAGTTCTTCCCCTGCCGGAAGTTCTATGGTATAGCGCAAGTCCAGGTTGCGGCGGCCCATAACCGGGAGGGCCTTCACCTCTTTATTTAACCGGCACGCGCTGTGGACAGCGGCCCAGACGCCGGACTCCGTCGTCTCAGCCAGAAGCTGCATATAAACGCCGTCATGGACGCGCCGCCTTAAATTCTTAAAGTGCATGGCTCCCTGGTTTGTCACATCACCGTGGATTCCCGTCTCGATCACGATTTTCGCGTCTCTGTCACACGTAAGGCTGCACAGGGAGGCAAGCACATGTTCATTGCTCCTGGACACCATCCGTTTAAATACAGCCGTCACCGTAACGCCTGACGGGCATTTCCACGTTACATTTCTCACCGTCTCCCCGTTTTTTAAATTCAAAACCCGGGAATACGCCTCCAGCCCGCCGGCTTCCAGGTTAAAACGGTATCCGTCAACCAGAATATCCATAGCCGTCACGTCCGGGATATTGGGAAACTCTGTCACCTCGTCCTCCCCCGCTTTGTTGAAGGTGCCTGTGATAAAGGTGTCCCTCGTCTCCTCCACGTACCGCTCTTCCAGCGCGTTGCGGATTCCAAGATAGCCATTTCCCTGGGCAAAAATGGCCTCGAATTTTCCAAGATG
>CAUEKH010000193.1 GCA_959018155.1 uncultured Hungatella sp. | reverse complement strand
TCGCGAATGCCTCGAAAATTGGTAAAGCATTTACAAAGTGTCCATCAGATCAGGATGGTAAAGCGCCATAAAGGGATTTTTGATTTAAAGGGGGCACAGCCTTTTCGTATGCAGTTAATTATCAATGATCCGGAAAAAGGCGGGCCGTATCCCTGGTTGAACGCGCTGACAGATCGTCTGGGCGAGAATGACAGAGAATACGTAGAGAGTCTTTTGAATATATACAATCAAAGTTTCGATGAAGATAAGGAAGCTGTCCTGGGGCTTATGTTAAGAGCAAACTGGAAAATCCTGAATTCATGGAAGGAGGATGAGAATATGTCGATGTTACAGGAAGAATTGAGACGCCTTTTCGCGCCGGAACTTGCGGAAGCAGTCGAGAACGGAGAGAAACGAGGAGTCGAGATCGGAGAAAGACGTGGAGATGCGAATCGCTCAAAAATGGTTGCATGTAATATGTACCAGCGCGGCTTCACCGCTGAAGAGGCCGCCGGCCTGATAGGGATAAAGCCGGAAGAGGTTGAAGCGTGGTATAAGGAAATGAAGGCAGGAAAAGGTATATAGAACAAATGCCAGGCTGAATCCCTTTAGGATTTTCCTGGCATTTACATCTTTCTCTAATATCGGGATATAATATGGAGTTTCTTATTATATCCCGTATTTCTTATGAATTTTTTAGTCACCACAATCCTTATTTCCCAAGGCAGCCTTTCATTACTTCATAAGCGCCCTTCTCCTCGATTGCCTTTACGTACCCCGCAACTGCCTCTTCGAAGCCTGGGATTTCTGTTAAGTCCTCGCCCCAGAATTCTGTGTTGGAACAGACTGCGTGGGTTAAAGCTGCCGCGTCGTCATCCTTATGGTCGTAATAGAACTGAAGGATTGGACGGTCATCCTTGATAGTGTACTCATTTCCGGCCGGTCTTGTGGCGGTCAGGCCGTCGTCTGTCAGCTTCGTTCCGCGGTAGAAGGCGATATAGAACGCAAAGGAGGCGGTGATGCACTCAGGCAACTTGCCTGTATTGGCAATGTAGCCCTTTAAGGACGGCATAACACGGGCTTTCCACTTGGAAGTGGAGTTTAAGGAAATGGAAAGCAGCGCATGATCGATAAATGGATTTTTAAAACGTTCGGTAACGGCAGCGGCGAAATCCATCAGTTCTTCCTTCGGAAGCGTCAGGGTCGGGATGATTTCGTCGTAAATAGTCTTGTTCATGAAGCCGCAGATTGTCTCGTCTTCCATACAGTCACGCACGATATCCTGTCCGGCAAGGTAAGCGCCTAAGACGAAGGAGGTGTGAGCGCCGTTTAAGATACGAACCTTTCTCTGCTTATATGGTTTGTGGTCGTCGGTGATGAGAACAGGAAGACCAGCCTTCTCAAATGGAAGTTCTGCTTTTAAGCTTTCCGGTCCTTCGATAACCCAGAAGCCGAAGATTTCCCCGGTGTCAATGATGTTGTCCTGATAGCCGAGTTCCTCACAGATGGCAGCGGCTTCATTTCTCGGGTAACCGGTTACGATACGGTCAACCAGAGTGGAACAGAAGATGTTCTCTTTCTTAATCCAGTTGATGAAGTCTTCGCCAAGGTTCCACTGTTCAGCGTATTTCAACACGCATTTTTCCAGCTCTTTTCCGTTGTTATCAATCAGTTCGCAGGAGAGAATCACAAAGCCCTTACCGGTTTCTTTTCCGAATTTTTCAAATCTTCTGTACAGGAACTGGGTCAGCTTTCCAGGATAGCTGTTAGCCGGAACATCGGTAAACTGGCAGGCCGGATCATAGGTGATACCTGCCTCTGTCGTATTGCAGGCAATGTAGCGCATGTCCGGATTTTCGGCGCAGGCCAGAACCTCGTCGTAATTTTTATAAGGATTTAAGCAGCGGCTGACGCAGGAAATGACACGCTTGTCATTGACCTTTTTCCCATTTTCAAAACCGCGGAGGAAGAGTGTGTATAATCCTTCCTGCTCGTTGATCATATCGGCAAGGCCCGGGGCGATAGGCTGGCATAAAACGACTTTGGAATTGAAGCCTGCCTTTTCATTCATCATGTCGATAAAATAATCGACGAAGGCGCGGAGGAAATTGCCTTCTCCGAACTGCATCACGCGTTCCGGCGCTTCTTTCAGTAAATATCCGTCGTAACCCTGTTTTTCAAGTGTCTCATAACATAATTTTTCCATTAGAATCTACTCTCCTTTTATAATCAGAAATGCGCGGGGCATTTCCATTTTTACAATCTGTGAATCCGTTTTTTCTGCTTTACAGTGTGACGCCCTGTTTAAAGATCGCCATATCATGGAAACCGGCTTCCTCGGATTTCACTTTCTTACCCGAGGCGACCTCGATAACGAAATCGAAGAATTTGTTCTTCAATGTCTCCATATCGGTGCCTTCCACAAGTTCGCCGCAGTTGAAATCGATCCAGTTGCTCTTTTTCGTGCTGAGCGCCGTGTTGGTGGCAATCTTCATGGTCGGAACGGGACAGGCAAATGGCGTTCCGCGTCCGGTGGTGAAGAGCACGATATGGGCGCCGGAGGCAGCTAAAGCGGTGGAAGCAACCAGGTCGTTACCAGGTGCGCTTAATAAGTTTAACCCTTTTGTGTGAACCGGTTCGCCGTATTTTATGACATCCTGAACCGGAGCGCTGCCGGATTTCTGGACACAGCCGAGAGACTTGTCTTCCAGAGTGGAAATGCCTCCCTTTTTATTTCCCGGCGACGGATTCTCGTAAATCGTCTGGTTGTGGCTGGTGAAATAATTTTTAAAGTCATTGATTAAATTTACAGTTTTTTCAAATGTTTCCTCGTCCTTGCAGCGGTTCATCAGAAGTGTTTCTGCGCCGAACATTTCCGGAACCTCTGTCAGAATCGTGGTGCCTCCCTTGGATACCAGCATATCGGAAAACGCGCCTACGGTCGGATTGGCTGTGATGCCGGATAAGCCGTCGGAACCGCCGCATTTCATGCCGATAATGAGTTCGCTGCAGCTGATTTTTTCCCGCTCAAAGCTGCCGGCGTAAGCGGCCAGCTCTTCAATCAGCGCGAGGGAGTCGGCAATCTCATCGTCCGATTCCTGAGATACCAGAAATTTGACACGGCGCTCGTCGTACTCGCCGATGTAACGCTTCAGTTCGCCGATGTTGCTGTTTTCACAGCCAAGGCCGAGAACCAGGACACCGCCGGCATTTGGATGGTTGATTAAGTCGGCGAGAATCGTTCTCGTATTTTCCTGGTCGTCTCCCATCTGGGAACAGCCGTAGGGGTGGGGGAACGCTACGACGTCCTCGACGCTTCCCTTTACAAATTTCTTAGCCAGACGCTCGATGGCCTGGGCTACGTTGTTGACACAGCCGACGGTCGGGATGATCCAGATTTCATTGCGGACGCCTACTTTGCCGTCAGCCCTGCGGTAGCCGTCAAAGAAACGTTCTTCGGTCGGAGCGATAGCAGTTTCCTGTCTGTCATAGGTATAGGTCAGCAAGTCGCCAAGACCGGTTTTTAAATTATGGGTGTGGACCCACGTTCCTTTTTCAATGGTTTCCTTTGCGACGCCGATGGCGCAGCCGTATTTTATGACAGGAGCGCCTTCTGCGATACTGGCAAGAGCGAATTTGTGACCCTGTGGGATATCACAGATGAGAGTGACGGTCTGGCCGCCGATTTCGACGGTGGTGCCGGAGGCGAGAGGCTTTAATGCCACCGCTACATTGTCCCCGGAATGAATTTTGATAAAATCCTGCATGGTTCTTCTATCCTTTCCTGACTTCCTGAAATGACATGTGGTCATGTAAGTACTTACATAAACCATACACCATTTTTTTGCCCCCGTCAAGAGAAAATGAAAAAAGAATAGAATTTCCTTTAAATTACAGGAATATGAGACGAAAAAACGGTAAGATAACGGTTGCTTTCTTTTAGGGAATCCGATATAATGAAAGTAAAAGTGTAAGCGCTTTCGCAAATTGATGAGGGAGATGGAATGCCATGAATATATATGATATAGCAGAACTGGCCGGAGTGTCGATTGCCACTGTTTCGAGGGTGGTCAATGACAGTCCGCGGGTCAGCGAGAAGACGAAACAGAAGGTCCGCGCCGTCATGGAGGAGCATGGGTACACCCCGAATGTATTTGCAAGGGGGCTGGGGCTGGATTCCATGAAGACCATCGGGATTATCTGTCCTGATGTGTCGGATGCCTATATGGCGGAAGCGGTGGCTCATTTGGAGAGCCGCCTCCACGAATACGGCTACGACTGCATTCTCTGCTGCAGTGGATTTGAGCAGTCTAATAAAGAAAAGTATGTGGAACTTCTTCTTAATAAAAGGATTGACGCCCTGATTCTCGTAGGGTCTACGTATGCGGGAGAGGGCGGCAGTGACAAGAGGGCGGAATATGTGAGAAAGGCTGCCAGAAAAGTTCCTGTATTTATGATCAATGGGTACCTGGAGGGGGAAAATATTTACTGCGCCTTCGGGGATGACTACGGAGCTACCTATGAGGTGGCTTCCCAGATGATCGAGGCGGGAAGAAAACGGATTTTATTTCTCTGCGATTCCCATTCCTACAGCGCCAACCAGAAGCTGGCCGGTTATGAGGCGGCCTTAAAGGCCCATGGGCTTCCGGTGCTGGGAGATTTGAAACTTTATGTGAAGAACAGGATTCACACGGTCCGCGATATTCTTCTTGAACGGAGAGATTTGAATTTCGACAGCGTGCTGGCTACCGACGACGGCCTGGCTGTGGGGGCTATCAAATATGCGGCCGCGAAGCTTCTAAAGGTGCCGGAAGACTTGTGTGTGACCGGGTTTAACAATTCCTCCCTGTCCATCAGCTGTGCGCCGGAACTTTCCTCCATTGATAACCGGGTGGAAGAACTGTGCACCATTACGGTGGAAAATATGATGAAGGTTCTGTCCGGGGAAATGGAAGGGATAGAAGCCAGATATGAGGTGAAATGCAGGCTGGTGAAGCGGTGTACGACGGATTTTTAAGTGAGTTGGAAAGGTGGGAAACAGATGGCATTTACAGTAGATGATCTGGCCCGGGATTTTTGTGAACTTGGAGTTGAACCCGGGGATATCATATATCTGCACAGTTCCTTAAAAAGTGTGGGAGAGTGTGAAAATGGAGCCGATACGGTGATTGATGCGTTATTGAAAGTGATTGGTCCGGAAGGGACGCTTGCTGTGCCGACTCATACCTATTCCGTGCCGGGCGGCAAGCGGCCGTTTACGATGGATGAGCCATCGGTGGTGGGCCATATTACAAATGTTCTGCGCCAGAGACCCGGAGCAGTCCGAAGCTGCAGCGCAACCCATTCATCTGCGGCTATCGGGAAATATGCGAAGGAACTGATGGAAAACCAGTGTATGACTTATCCACTGGCACCGGAATCCCCTCTTGCGAGAGTGGTTCAGCGCAATGGGAAAATTCTGCTTTTGGGAGTGGGCCATACGGCAAATACTGCGATCCATATGGCTGAGACTTTGGCAGATACCGGATATACGGCTGTGCCATTTGACGGAAACCCTGAGAAATTGGCGTGGTATCTCGACGAGAATGGCAGAGAGGTTTTCATCGAGCAGACCGAGATTCCCGGATGCAGCCGTCTTTTCGGC
>CAUEKH010000192.1 GCA_959018155.1 uncultured Hungatella sp. | reverse complement strand
CTCGTAAATACCCTGTCTCTGAGCCTTTTCACCATGCTTGTCGGCTTCCCGGTCCCCATTTTGTTAGCTCTCCTGATCAATGAAATCAAGAGCACGAGATTGAAAAAGGCGGTCCAGAACATCACGTATATGCCGAATTTCTTATCAATTGTGGTGATTGTCAGTATGCTCAGCCTTTTTTCCAACAAGGAATACGGGCTGTTTAACCAGATTACAGCCTTATTCGGCGTAGAACCGGTGGACTATATGTCGAGGCCGTCGGCATTTCAGCCTCTCTATGTGTTTTCCAATGTCTGGCAGAATATGGGATTTAACGCCATTATCTATATCGCGGCGCTCACTTCCATCGATCAGCAGCTCTATGAGGCCGCGTCGATTGACGGCGCGTCGAGAATGCAGAAAATTATCCATATCTCGATTCCGTGTATCATGGGTACCATCCTGATTCTGTTTATTATGAGAATCGGAAATTTGATGAGCGTCGGCTTCGAGAAAGTGCTTCTGATGCAGAGGGACGTGACGCTCTCGTCGAGCGAGGTCATTTCCACCTTTATCTATAAGAATGGTATTCAGAAAGGGCAGTTCAGTTACAGCACAGCGGTCGGTATGTTCAATTCCGTGATAAATTTTGCGCTGCTGGCAGGGGCGAATTATATCAGTAAGAAGACGACGAAAACCGGGTTATGGTAAGGAGGCAGGAGATGAGAGCAAAATGTGTTGAATTTATCAGGAGTGACAAGGTATTTGATGCGATTGTGGGAGTAATCGGCTGTATTATCATCCTGATAGTCCTGATTCCGTTGATTTTTGTGGTGGCAGCTTCCTTTTCCGACCCGGATCTGGTAATCCGCGGTGAGGTGCTTCTCTGGCCCAAGGGAATCACGACGAAAGCGTATACGATGGTATTTGAAAATAAGGACATCTGGAGAGGTTTCCGAAACACCATGTTCTACACGGCAGCCGGAACCTTAATCAGCGTCACGCTGACCATACTGGCGGCGTACCCGCTGTCACGAAAGAATTTGCGGGGGCGCAACTTCCTGATGATGGCAGTCTTATTTACCATGTATTTCAGCGGCGGCATGGTTCCGACGTACCTGCTGGTCCGGGATCTGGGCATGTATAATACCATTTGGGCGATACTGATTCCAAATGCGCTGTCCACCTATAATCTGATTGTGGCAAAAACATTTTTTGAGAGCAGCATTCCGGAAGAACTATATGAATCGGCGCGGCTTGACGGCTGTGGAAATATCCCCATGCTGTTTCAGATTGTTCTGCCGCTCAGCAAGGCTATCATGGCAGTTCTGGTGCTGTATTACGCCGTCGCGATCTGGAATTCCTATTTCGATGCGTTGATTTACATAAAAGATTCAGCCATGCATCCTCTCCAGATAGTCCTGCGCAACATTCTTCTGCTGGGGCAGACGGAACAGATGGGGACTAACGATGTGGGAATGGCGGAGAAGATCAAGATGGCGGAGGCCATCAAGTATTCGGTTATCGTAGTTTCCAGTATTCCGATGTTAATACTGTATCCATTTGTACAGAAATATTTTGTAAAGGGCGTTATGATTGGCGCCGTGAAAGGTTAGGGGGATCGAAAATGAGTGATAAAAAGCCAAATATTATGATTATTATGACCGACCAGCAGAGAGCGGATTTGCGGAAAAGCTGCGGTTATGAACTGGACACCATGCCGTTTTTAGACGAGTGGGCCAGGGGAGGTGTGGATTTTGAAAGTGCCTACACTCCCAATCCTACCTGTATGCCCGCGCGGGTCAGCATGATGACCGGCCGTTACAGCGAATGCCATCAGGTGCGCACCAACCACAACCTGGTCGATGCGCTGTACACAGAGGATTTGCCGGAACTTTTGAAGCGGAATGGCTATGTGACGGCACTCTGTGGCAAAAATCATTCCCACCACAGCCCGGAGGATTTCGATTTTCATGAGACAACCGGCCATCTTGGAAATGAGGGGGAAATCAACACAACGGAGGAGGAAATCGCCTTTGCAGATTTTCTGTGTTCGACCAATCACATGGAAATGCACGCGCCCTCGCCAGGCGGTGTCACGGTACAGCACCCATACAGAAATGTGTCCTCTGCTCTGAAATTTATTGACAGTGTCAAAAATGAACAGCCGTTTTTCGCCTGGGTTTCTTTCGCAGAGCCCCACAACCCCTATCAGGTTCCGGAACCGTATTTTGATCTGTTTCCACCGGAGAAGCTTCCGCCTCTCCACAGTTCTGTGGAAGATTTGGAAGGAAAAGGGGAGAGATTTACATGGCTGCGCAGAGTCTGGGAAAGGGTGCTGGGGGAAAATATCGAGGATAGAATCCTGCGCGCCCGTTCCAATTACCACGGGATGCTCCGGCTCATTGATGATCAGGTAAAGCGTCTGATAGAAGGGCTTAAGGAACGGGGATTAGAGGACGACACCATCGTGATCTACGTATCCGACCACGGCGATTTTGTGGGAGAATATGGCCTGATTCGAAAAGGACCTGATTTACCCGACATCCTGACACACATTCCGATGATATGGAAAGGGCCCGGAATCGCCCCGCAGGGGAAGCGTGGATCCTGCTTTGTAAGCCTGATAGATATTTTCCCGACCATATGCGATATCATAGGCGCTAAGACGCCATTTGGCTGCCAGGGAAAAAGTATCTTGCCACTTTTAAAGAATTGTGATATACCGGAGAAAGAATATGATACGGCTTACGCGGAAAGTGGTTTTTCCGGCCTTTACTGGAATGAGGAGGATGGGCTGACCCCGCCTGCGGAGGATGCGGTTTCTCAGGCCTGGGACCGGTTTGACTGTTTAAATACCTGGACCCAGTGCGGCCAGGTCCGCGCTCTCTGGAAGGGGAATTACCATATCCAGGTTGACATGATGGGGACCGGGTATCTCTATGACCGGGAAAATGACCCATATGAACTTTATAATCTCTGGGATAAGAAGGAACTTCTTCCGGTGAAAACCGAACTTTTAACGGAACTGACAGCCGCGATGTTAAAGGCCGCCGACCCAATCCCTGCGCCCCACAACCGTTATCGGACGAAAATCCATCCAAAAGGCTACTGGTATCAGGAATGGAACTGTGACGATCCGGGAGTCCGGGATATGAAGCCTGTGGGAAGCCGAATATTCAAAAAATGACATCTCAAAGGAGAACAAACTTTATGGACAGAATGAAACTGCCGTCCTCAGTACAGCGTCTGATGGACCAGGTAAATGAACTGGCTGCGGATCATCCGCAGTGGGCCGCAGTCTTTTCCAACTGCTTTCCCGACACCCTGTTAAAGGCAGTCGAAAAAAAGGAAGATGGCACAACATACGTACTCACCGGTGATATACCGGCAATGTGGCTGCGTGATTCCACCGCCCAGATTCGGCCTTATCTGCTGTTGGCAAAAGAAGATGAGGAGATCGGCGGACTGATTTCCGGCCTGGTGCGCAGGCAGTTTTCCTACATAAACATTGACCCCTATGCCAACGCGTTCAACGAGACAGCCAATGGCCATGGCCATCAGACCGACGAGACGGAGATGGGCCCGTGGATATGGGAGAGAAAATATGAGATTGACTCCCTCTGTTATCCCCTGCAGCTTGCCTACCTGCTGTGGAAGGTATCCGGAAGGACGGATCAGTTTGATGTGACATTCCATTCTGGCGTCAGGAAAATTCTCGACGTGTGGGAAACAGAGCGCGACCACAGCCAGTCTCCATACCGTTTCGAGCGCCATGACTGTGTAGAGACAGATACGCTCAAAGATGGAATCGGAAGTCCTGTCGCAGTGACAGGCATGTTGTGGTCAGGTTTTCGTCCCAGCGACGACTGCTGCCGTTACCATTATCTCGTCCCCTCCAATATGTTTGCCGCAGTGGTTCTTGCGTATCTGGAAGAAATTTATGAGGATTTATTCCAGGATTCCGGGATTGTCACCCGCGCGCGCAATCTTCGCGAGGGCATTGAAAATGGCATCAGACAGTATGCGGTTGTCAAAAACAGCCGGGGCGAAGAGGTCTACGCATATGAGGTCGATGGACTCGGCGGCTACACCATCATGGACGATTCCAACGTCCCAAGCCTGCTGGCAGCCCCCTACCTGGGATATGGAAGCTGTAAAGATCCGATTTATTTAAATACGCGAAAGACCATTCTGAGCCCGGAAAATCCGTACTACTACGAAGGCCCATATGTAAAAGGAATCGGAAGCCCGCATACTCCCGAGCGTTACGTCTGGCCCATCGCCCTTTCCATCCAGGGTCTGACAGCTCCCGACAGGAAAGAGAAGGAAGAACTGTTAAACTTACTCTGCCGAATTGATGCAGGAACGCTCCAGATGCATGAGGGAGTCTGCGTCGATGATCCGGAAAAATATACCCGCCCCTGGTTCTCCTGGTCCAATATGATGTTCTGCGAACTGCTGTTGGATTATTATGATATTCGAATCAGGGAGATTAGTTAGTCCATCGTAGATGGAATCCATAAAATAAAATAAGAACATCCTGGTCAGAGATAATGTTCCCGCAGCATGAGAATTTCTTACCAGGATGTTCTTTTTATCTAACCTCCTCTGCCTTTAAATCCGTAAATCTCGAAACAAGTTCCATATAAAATGAGATAATATCAAATCCTTTTCTATTCCTGTGCCTGTATCTGCGATGTAGGAACGCGATATGCCACAGAATGTGGAGGAAAGCAAGGCGCGGAAACTGTACATTAATTAAAGTAAAGACAGCTGCGAGCAGATAGGTGCCTACATACGTTATGAAAAATACGTTATGAAAATTCCGGTTTCTCTCTCCGATCATTTTACAGTAAATGTTTTCGATAAAGACATATATAAAAGAAAGGCTGTTACCTGACCGTCGAGGTAAACAGCAGTGTCATTTTTCTATAAAACTTGGTAACTCTGCCTCAATTGTTGATTGGCTGATATCTCTGTAGTTTGGTACGATTGGTTTCCATATGGCCATTGCAATCCTTGAGAATCTCTTTCAGGGAAGGTAAATAGTGTTGAAAACTGTCATGACATACTATATCTTGTATAGAAGAAGCTGCTTTTGAGCATATGAAATAAAAAAATAAAAAAGTTGTAAAAATGTGTTGACTTTTGGAGACAGGTTTGATAATATATAACTCGCCGCTGAAAACGGCGGCAAACTTTTCCAAAAACTTCCAGTATAACTGCTGAAAAGCTTTTAGAAAAAAATAAAAAAGTGGTTGACAAATCAAAACAACCATGATAGAATACAAAAGTTGCTGTTGAAACGAACAGCGCAGAGCACTTTGAAAATAGAAGATTGAACAGTATGTAAAACCCTGAAAATTCTAAAAAATAAGCCACGTTTTGGTGGCTTTGAATTGAGAAAATTCAGAACGAATACATTTATTGTATACGAACCAAACAACAAGTAAAACGGGAAAACAAATTAGCTAGCAAGTTGATTTTGTACCCGGATTGAACCAACCATTTAACATGAGAGTTCGATCCTGGCTCAGGATGAACGCTGGCGGCGTGCTTAACACATGCAAGTCGAGCGAAGCGAATCTTCGGAAGTTTTCGGATGGAAGAAGATTTGACTGAGCGGCGGACGGGTGAGTAAC
>CAUEKH010000191.1 GCA_959018155.1 uncultured Hungatella sp. | reverse complement strand
TATGACCAGATTCTTGAGAAAGCATGGAAATCGTATGTCCGCGACGATGCGGGACACAACGCCTTCTATTCTGCGGTCAGCGGTTATATCAGCAGGGAATACAGGACGAACGAGTGCTTTTCCGATGTCATCTGCTGGAGTTATGAAAATCCGGGACGGCTGAACTACGGCGTCTATAATAACTCGGCGGGTGGGACGTACCAGCAGATTCAGACGTACTGGAATCAGGACCATGAGAAAATTATGGAATATTTATCGACGCTGGATACCGCCCTGGGATTTATCTATCTCGACGGACGCCTCTATATGGTGAGAAATCTTCTGGACAATACGTATACCCAGTTTGGAGCGCTGATTATGCGGCTGAATTTATCGTACTGTTTCGGGCCGCTCTACAATTTCCCGCAGGGGAAGAACTTTCTGATTCAACTGGATGATGAGACGATCCTTCTAAAGGTGGGAGGAAATTCCGACGTTGACCGGATGAGGGATACTGTCGCGGCCGCAAATGTAGATACTGGCTACCTTCATAATGAGGGAAAACTGTATGTGTTTGACGCGGAAAAAGAAGAGTATTTCAAGCTTTCCGTCATGATGGAGGCGGATAAGGATGCCGTTCAGTCGCCGCTTTACGGATATCCGGCAGTTTTTATCGGAATGCTGCTTTTCCTCGTCCCCCTTCTTCTGATTCTTCTGCGCGTGTTTAACCGGAATATCACCAACCCGGTTTCTCTTCTGATGAAAGGGTCTGATGAGGTCATCCAGGGAAATTTAGGGTATCAGATTGAGGAAAAACCGGAAAATCTGGAATTCAAGTACCTGATGGATTCCTTCAACCAGATGTCGGAGAGGCTGAAATATCAGTTCGACCATATTTATGAGGAGGAACTGGCCCTGAGGGATGCCAAAATTATGGCTCTCCAGTCGAATATCAACCCTCATTTCATGAATAATACGCTGGAAATTATCAACTGGGAGGCGCGGCTCGGTGGAAATGAGAAGGTGTCCCGCATGATCGAGGCGCTGGGAACGCTGATGGATGCGGCCATGGACCGGAAGCGCCGCGCCACGGTCCCTCTTTCAGAGGAAATGATTTACGTCAACGCTTACCTCTATATTAATTCTGAGCGGTTTGGAAAGCGCCTGACGGTTGTCCGTGAGATTGACGATTCGATTCTTCCGTATGAGGTTCCGCGCCTGCTCCTCCAGCCGGTGATTGAAAATGCCATTGAACACGGTGTGCGTCCCAGCGGCCGTGGGACGGTTGTGATAAAGGGGTATACCAGGGAACGGTACCTCTATCTGGAGATCATCAATGACGGCATATTGACGGAGGAATCCTCGGAGAAGATCAGCCGTCTTCTCTCGCCCGATTACGACACGAGCCGGGAATCCTCCGGCAACTTAGGCATCGCCAATGTGAACCAGCGGCTGCGCATCCTCTATGGAGAGCCGTGCGGCCTTACGATAGAAAAACTGGATGAATCCCACGTAATTGCCCGTCTCACCATCGCAATCAGTTAATATGAACAAGAAAAAACAACAAATGGCAGAACTGGTTATTCATTTTTCCTCCTGAATCAGCGATAATAATGACATAAGGTATACAGATTGCAGAAATGCAAAGGGTGTATAAAAAACAGGAGGTAACGATATGAAGAAAAGAACATTGGCATTATTAATGGCAGGCGCTATGGTGACGAGCGTGTTCACCGGCTGTTCCAAGCAGGCGGCGCCGGAGACAACGGCAGCGAAGACTGAGGCGGAAGCGAAGACGGAAGCGCCGAAGGAGGAAGCAAAGACAGAGGCGCCTACAGAGGCGAAGAAACCGGTAGCGCTCAATGTCATGACGACATTCGCAGGCGAAGACGGCAATGCCGGGAACTATCAGAATGCGGTTAAGGACTGGGAGGCGGCGACCGGCAATACGGTAAATGATTCCTCAGCAGTTTCCGATGAGACGGTTAAAGCCCGTGTGGCCAGCGATTTCCAGATGGGTTCCGAGCCTGACGTTTTATTCTGGTTCAACGGAGCGGATTCCAACTCCTTCATCGAAGCCGGCAAGGTAATGACCATTGATGAAATCCGTGCTGAATATCCGGAATACGCTTCCAACATGAACGACGATTTAATCGCAGCTTCTTTAGTAGACGGCAAGAAGTACGCGGTTCCGGTCAACGGATTCTGGGAGGCCATGTTCGTAAATACAGCAGTTCTCGAGGCAGCAGGCGTAGAAGTTCCGGGCGCTGATTACACATGGGATCAGTTCCTTGCGGACTGTGAGAAGATTAAAGAAGCAGGTTACAGCCCGATTGCGGCAGCTCTCGGCAATATCCCTCATTACTGGTGGGAATATGCGATTTTCAACCACAACACACCGGAGAACCACTGCAATATTCCGGAGACGGTCGATGATGAGCAGGGTCAGTCATGGGTAGCCGGAATCAACGATGTAAAAGATTTATATGAAAAAGGATATTTCCCGAAGAACACTTTATCCGCAACTGATGATGATACCTTCTTAATGTTTACGGAAGACAAGGCAGCTTTCTTAATCGACGGTTCCTGGAAGGTTGGCGGTATCGTAGGTTCCTGTCAGTCTGACCCGGATGATCCGGCAACGTTAGACCAGGAAAAACTCGATAAGTTCTCCGTAACATTTGTACCGGGCAAAGATGGCAGAAAGACAACTGATTTAATCGGTGGTTTATCTATGGGCTATTACATCACAAAGAAAGCCTGGGATGACCCGGAAAAGAGAGAAGTAGCTGTTAATTTCGTAGAGTATATGACAAGCGACGAAGTAGTTCCTGTATTTGCACAGCATACGGCATCTGCGCTTAAGAACACACCAAAGGTAGATGAGAGCCAGTTCAATTCCTTACAGAGAAAAGCAATGGAAATGATGAGCGGCGTGACATCCTTAACTCCGGCGGTTCAGGATATCTTCCAGGGTGAGTGCAGAACCTCCACATTTGACGGAATGCCGCAGATTGTAACAGGCAAGACGACTGCTGAAGATGCAGTGAAAGAGGGCCTGGAAATCTACCACGCAAATTAGTAATTGTTAAGTGAATAACTGTTAATCAAAGCCGGAGACGTAAAGGCCTTTCGTCTCTGGCTTTTTCACGAAAAAATGGGTGAGAATATGGGAGCAAATATCTATAAAAACAAAAAGCCGCTGTTCCTTTTTCTGGTTCCGGCATTCGCATTTATGGCGATTTTTCTGTACTATCCATTTATACAGAATATTTTTAACAGCTTTAAACAGATTCCTGAACTGGGCGCAGCCAGCAAGGGCTGGAATGAGCCGTGGTATACCAACTACGTGACCATGTTTCAGGATGAGAACATGCGCATGGCGCTGAGAAATACGTTGATTATGATGGTGGTTACCATTGTGGGACAGGTGGGAATCGCGATTGTCTTAGCGCTTCTGGTAGACAACGTCAGCCGCGGATCCAAATTCTTCCGCGTCGTGTTCTTCTTCCCGATTGTTATTTCCGCTACGGCCCTCGGACTGATGTTCAACCTGATTTTCTTATATGATAAGGGGATGCTCAATCAGCTTCTGGAACTTTTGGGGGTCACGGAACTGATTGACTGGAAGGGAGAGAAGCTGGCGCTCTTTACGATGATGCTTCCCGTTATGTGGCAGTACGTAGGATTCTATTTTGTAATCCTGATTACCGGCCTCAACAACATTTCTGGTGAACTGTATGAAGCGGCCGCCATCGACGGAGCGACAAGATTTCAGCGGATCCGTTATATCTCGATTCCGATGCTTCACAATGTCATGTGTACGTGTGTCGTTTTGGGCGTTACCGGAGCCTTAAAGGTATTCGACCTTCCGTGGACCATGTTCCCCAAGGGAATTCCGTTAGGCGAGACGTGGCTGACCGGCACCTACATGTACTATCAGACCTTTAACACGAAAAATATCGACTACAGTTCTGCCATCGCGGTTCTGATTGTTGTCCTGGGTATCATCACGGCAAAAGTCGTCAACACCATTTTCAAAGAGAAAGATTATTAAGGGGGAAATGAGCCATGAAAAGTAAGAAAAAAGTGTCCGCAGGTTCCGCGGTGATTTATCTGGTTCTGATTTTCTGGTCGCTGACCACCATCTACCCGATTTTCTGGGTCATCATTAACTCCTTTAAGGCGAAGGGCGAAATTCTGTCGAATTCCTTTGCGATTCCGACCGGCGATTTATTTACACTGGCAAACTACAGAACGGCTTTTGACAGGCTGAATATTTTCAGCGCCTACCGCAACAGTATGATTATCTCCACTACCGTAGCTCTTGTGGTGATTCTTCTGGCAGGTATGGCAAGCTTTGCGTTGGTCAGATACGATTTCAGACTTCGCAAGCCGCTCAATTCCCTGGTAGTCGCAGGAATGATGTTCCCGGTATTTTCCACGATTATTCCGGTGTACCGCCTGCTCAGCACGTGGCACATGGTCAATACGGAGAGTCTGGCGCTGTCCTTATTCAGTGTGGCGCTTCCGCAGATTGCCGGCAACATGTCCTTCGCTATCGTGGTTCTGACCGGATATATCAAAGCGCTTCCCATTGAACTGGAGGAGTCGGCCTATATGGAGGGCTGCAATCCGTTCCAGATTTTCTTTAAGATTGTCGTACCGCTGTCAAAGCCTTCCTTTGCGACGGTTGCCATTTTCTCCTTCTTGTGGAGTTACAACGATTTGTTTACACAGATGTTCTTGCTTCGTCTGCCTCAGCACCGCGCCATCACGCGTCTGTTAAATGAGCTGACTTCCAATGAAGGTACGAACTTCGGTCTGATGGCGGCGGCAGTGGCGCTGGTTGTCATTCCGATTCTGGTGGTGTACATTTTCTTACAGAAATATATTATCAAGGGCATGACCGCCGGAGCCGTTAAAGGATAGGGGCGCAGACGGGCGATTTTAGGGCTTTTGTGTAACCGGAAGATGTGTTATACTTAAGAAAAATGGTGTGCGGGGGAACGATGTACAAAGTTGTGATTATTGATGATGAACCGATTATTGTGGAGGGGATTTCCCGGGTGGTGCCGTGGGCGGACTATGGCTGTGAGGTGGCTGACACCGCCTGCAGCGGTATGGAAGGGCTGGAGATTATCCGTAAAGTGCGGCCCGATATTATTTTTACGGATATCTCGATGCCGGGCATGGATGGGCTGTCCATGATAGCTGCCCTGAGAGTGGAATTTCCGGATATGTTAATCGCGATTCTGACCGGATACCGGGATTTTGATTACGCGCAGAAGGCTATCCGTCTCGGAGTGAACCGTTTCCTGCTAAAACCGTCCAACATGGACGAGATAAAGGAAACGCTGCAGTTTATGGCGGATACGCTGGATAAGCGGAAGGAAGAGGCCAGGGGGCTGGCGGAGATACTGAGAAAAGAGAGAGAAGAGGCGGGCAGCGCTGCGGCCGGGGGTGAACTGGCGGCTGGCAGTGCTTCGGCCGGGGGTGAACTGGCGGCTGGCAGTGCTTCGGCCGGGGGTGAACTGGCAGCGGGCGGTGCTTCGGCCGGGGATCGAATCGCGGCGGGCGGTGCATCGGCAGGGAATCGAATGGCAGCGGGCGGTGCTTCGGCCGGGGATAAAAAAGCATCCGGCGGTGCCACAGCAGCCGGAGAATCTACAGACCAGAGTGAGAA
>CAUEKH010000190.1 GCA_959018155.1 uncultured Hungatella sp. | reverse complement strand
GGCGACACAATATTCTGCAGAACCGCCACGATACTCCAGCCGGCGATAGCGCTCGTGCTGGAATAAATGTCAATGACAGCCTTCACGCCATCGATCTCCGATGTGATCTTCTGATAATCGCCTACCACTCCCGGCTCGCTGATGATATTCACCCTGGTCTTTTCCGGTCCCACGGTAGCTAAGGAGGCAGCCACCGCCACATTTACCCTGGTTGGCAGGAGTTCGATTGCCTCTCTCGCATTTCCCTCAAATACCTCTGTCGGCTCCGTGTCCGTCATCAGATGTTCTTCAAACAGCGGACAGCCCCTAAAGCCTCTCGGGGCCTTCCGGTTCTCCAGCCCGGCTTTCGCCTCGCCCATTAAGGACACGGTCCGCAGCACGTCGAAACCGCCTACGGCTCCCGATGCGATATAGACTCTGGTTCCGTGCTCTCTCGCCGTCTCTTTTACCCTTTCATAGAAAGGCGTATCTGCAAATGCTCCGATTGAGATGACGATTAAGCTGCTTCCTGCCTCTAAGACTTTGATTGCCATATCCTTAACGGCCTGGACCGACGCCGTCTCCGCGATATAATCCGGTTTTAATTCCAGCAGTTCGTCTACCGTGGCACAAGCCGCGCAGCCCGTCTCCTCTGCCAGCTTCTTTGTCTTCTCTTCATTTCGTCCGGCAATTCCCACCAGCTCATACTCCGGCAGAAATCCATCTTTCCATGCCTTCGCCACGATCCCGCCTAAAAATCCACTGCCGACAATTCCAAGTTTCAACCTGCTCATCACAAAATCCTCCAGCTTGTTTCATTTTATATTTTTCCATCTGTTCCATTATATCAAAGAAATGGAATTTTAACAAAGCTATTTTCTGTCCAGCTTCAGTGTCACCACCTGGTCGGCCAGATTCTCCACCAGCTTCCTGTCATGGGTAATGACAAGCATGGTGCCCTTCCATTTTCTTAACAGTTCTTCCAGGGCCTCCATGGTATAGATATCCATGTGATTCGTGGGCTCATCCAGAATCAGTAAATTACAGGAGGAGACGAGAATCTGCGCCAGAGCCGTCTTGACCCGTTCTCCGCCGGATAAGACGGACACCTTTTTATGGATATCCCTCTCCTTCATATAGAGATTGGCCAGCACCGCCCTGTCGATGGATTCCGGCATGGCCGAATAGCGGCGCACATTTTCCAGAACCGTCTTATTCCAGTCCAGCGTTTCATGTTCCTGGGAAAAATAGCCGATTTTAGCCCCCTCTGTTAAAAATGCCTTTTCCCCGCCTTCCACCAGATATCTAATCAGCGTCGTCTTCCCGGAACCGTTGGGGCCCACCAGAAACGTCCGTTTACCCGTGGGAATTTCCAGAGTCATGTGGTCCAGCACCTTCCGGCCATCATACTCCACCGTCAAATCTTTGACACGGGCGGCCGTCTTTGCCTTAATCGGGGAAATAGCCCCCAGCGACATGGTGATTGCCGGTAACTCTTTGGGCTTCTCCTTCTTTTCCAAATGGTCCAGCCTGCTCTCAATCGCCCTGCTGCGGCTCTGTACATGATCCTGCTTGATAGCAGCCGTCCCTTTATAGAGCATCCATTCACTGCTGCTCATCCGTTTTGGCGGCTTCCTCATTCCCTTCGCATCCTGTTTAATCTGCGCAACCGTCTTTTCCAGCCGTTTCTTCTCTGTGCGGTATTTTTCATACTCCTCCATGGCGAACGCCCGCTCCCGGTTTCTCTCCTCATACCAGGCGGAGTAGTTTCCCGGAAAGACGCGGATATTCCCGTCCTCCAGTTCCCAGATGGTATTGCAGACCTGATCTAAAAGCTGCCTGTCATGGGAAATCAAACCCAGCGCCCCCTGATATCCCATCAGCATCTGTTCCAGTTTCTCAATCCCCTCTACATCGAGGTTCGTAGTCGGTTCGTCAGCAAAGAGAAGCGGCGCGTGCATGGAAAACGCGGAGGCGATGGCCAGCCTCGTCTTCTCCCCGCCGCTCTTTACCGCATTGTCTCTTAAGCCGAAATGGCTGACCATCTCCCCTGCGGCCTCACCGACCGCCTCGCCCGTCTGGGGAATCATGGCGATTTCACATTTTCTCTCCACACGCCCTTCGTCTGCTTCTTCATCTCCATAGAGAATGTGGAGAAGAGTGCTCTTGCCCGCTCCGTTGGGCCCCACCAGACCAATCCGGTCGCCCTCCCAAATCTCCAGTTTTTCAATATCCAGGACCTCCTGGATTCCATATTCTTTTTTAATCTTTCCTGCTTTCAATAACATAAAAAACCTCCCGGCCATGCGTCCGGGAGGAATATCATTCTGTACAGGAGTCTGCCGGCGTCACGTCCCCATGTCTCCATGGTTTCCCGACCTGGCCTTTTCGTGTCCATAAGCGCAGAAAACAACCTGCACAAACACGAGTCTGTACGAAAGAATTTCCATAATGACCGAACGCATAGGCATACACGATAACCTTCACGCTTTCCACGAAAGTCACCGACAACAATGAATGGTGCTCCAAACCGCGCTGACAGCCGGACCACACCTTCCAACACTCTGTTACACTGCCTTGTTTTCGTCATTATTTCGTCATCATCTTCCGACAGAACCTTCTTTCTTTTCCTGATAATTTTATTCATGATTGTTTTAGTTTGTGGTCTGGGAAGGTGTGTTTAAACCACCTGACCAGGCCACTAAGCGAAGTATACGACAGAATTTGGATGCTTGTCAAGCAGATTATGGCAGCATATCAATTAAATCTGCCAGTTCTTCTATCATATATTCCAGAATTTTCTCCCCCTTTTCCGCCGATGCCGCTTTTGCATTTCCAAAAGCTCCCGACTCTGCAAACTGGTCCCAGGAGACTGGCCGGTATCTGCCTTCTGCCGGCATCTTTGGGTACTCCTCGGTTGCATAATCCATCTGTACCAGTTCCGGATGGATGGCAAGCATCAGCGAAGTTTCCAGTTCTCCCGCGTGGACACAGTTTCCGGGAATCTTCGTTTCCAGTAAATCCATTACCTCTTTTCTTACTGATGGACCAAAATACCAGATATTCCGGAATCCCTTCTCTTCTTCCAGTTCTCGTGCCATTTCTTTCATCACGGGTAAATTACCATTATGTCCGGATAGAAAAATAACGTGTCTTGCTCCGTGGAAATTCAAGCTGACCGCAATATCTTTAAGGATACATTTTAATGTATTGGCAGACAGTGCAATTGTCCCTGGAATTTTGCGCGCTGACCATACCTGTCCGTAATTTACGGCAGGCATTAAAATCACATCTTTTTTTCCGGCTGCAGACCGGCCCAGCGCTTCTGCGATCTCATTGTCCGTGTTCAGTGGCAAATGATATCCATGCTGTTCACAGGAACCAACCGGAACAATGACCGCCACCGCCTCTTTCACTGCCTCCTCAAATTCTTTTCTCGTCATTTCTGCTGCAATCTTTTTCTTCATGAACGTTTCCCGCCCTTCCTTCGTTTTATATGATAATATTTTTACTAAACCCCATCTCCCCTTTCTTTTATATCATATTTAGCAAATGTTTACAACAGTGTTATGACAAAATTATATTATTTTATGAAAATATTTTAATAAAATATTGACTTTATATCATGTCGATAGTATACTTTGCTTAACAAAGCAAAAACTATTCTATAAGGGGGAAAAGTAATGCAACATTTCATTCAGCTTTTATCCAGTAATATCCTGTCACAGCCGGCTTATTTCACCGGTATTCTGGTCTTTATCGGTCTTCTTATCTTAAAGAAGCCAGTCCACGAAGCGCTCGCGGGATTTATCAAAACGGCAGTTGGCTTTTTCATTCTTACCGCCGGATCCAACGGGCTTACAACTACCTTCCGCCCAATCATTGATGCACTTGGTTCTAAATTTCAGATGAATGCGGCAGTCGTGGATACATACTTCCTGCTCGGGCAAATGTATGGGGAGGAAGGGCTGTATTCTATCGGTAATGCGGCCATGTGGGCTATGGTTGCATTCGCCATTTCCATCGGGGTAAACTTCCTGCTCGTCATCCTGAACCGCTGGACCCGCTGTAGAACGCTCTATGTAACGGGTCATACGATGCAGGTATATTCTTCCGTATTTATGTGGTTTTTCTTCATTGTCTGCCCTCAGTCACAGAATTTTACATGTTCTCTGATGATCGGTCTTCTGGGAGGTGTATGGGCTTCTGTCGGTTCTAATTTAACGGTTGAGGCGACTCAGAATTTAACCGGAAACGCCGGATTCGCTATCGGGCACCAGGAAATGCTGGGAATCTATTTTACAGACAAAATTGCAGGAAAACTCGGGAAACCGGAAGAGAGTATCGAAAATGTAAAGCTTCCGGGATTTTTGTCCATATTTAAGGATAATGTAGTTTCCACAGCAATCCTCATGACGATTTTCTTTGGAGGAATCATGGTAATCATCGGTCCTTCCACGATGAGGGAAATCGATCCTTCCTTTTCCGCCACCACGCTGTTTGTCACCTATATTCTGACGAAGTGTCTTCACTTTGCGGTATATATGTACATCCTGCTGGCCGGCGTTCGAATGTTTGTGGCAGAACTGATGAAGGCTTTTGAAGGTATCTCCAACAAGTTGATTAAGGGTTCCATGCCTGCTGTTGATTGCGCTGTCGCGTTTAATTACGCTCATCCCAACGTTCCTCTGGTAGGTTTTATCTGTGGATTCCTTGGCCAGCTTATTGCAATCGGAGGACTCCTTATCTTCCGCTCTCCTCTCTTTTTAGTGCCTGGGTTTATCCCGCTTTTCTTTGATAACGCCACAGTCGCTGTGTATGCAAATAAGAGGGGAGGAAAAAAAGCAGCTATTATCTGCTCACTCGTCAACGGACTTTTTCAGGTATTGATATCGTTTGCCATGATCATGTTTGTACAGGCGGTATCCGGCATTTCATTAACCGCATGGCCGGCATTTTTTGATAATAATACGGCCCTGCCTGCGTTAATGCTTCTGTTCCACTACCTCGGTCCGTGGCCTGCAATGATTCTGGCCATTGCTCTGCTTCTTGGATTGAATCAGATCTATTACAGGCGTCACAAAGACAATTACTATTCATTTATGGAGGATTGATTATGTTAAAAATAATGGTAGCGTGCGGCAACGGAATGGGATCCAGTATGCTGATTAAAACGAAAGTCCAGAATCTTTTCAAAAAATACGAGATGGAGGTGTCCATCTCACACAGCAGCGTAGGAGATGCCGCTTCTATCGCAGACCAGTTTGATTTGATTGTATGTCCAATCTCCTTTGCGGACTTATTTCATACGAAAAAAGCCACCGTTCTTCCGCTGCAAACTATCATGTCGACAGAAGAACTGGAGGCAAAACTGAAGGAGTTCCAAATTCTATAAGGTTACCCCCACTAAAAATCCGTGGAGTCATCAAATTTGATGAAACTCCACGGATTTTTTATTTTAACTATCTCGGCGTCACAAGGACCACTTCAATCCCCTGGTTCTCCAGTTCCTTAACTATCAGCGGATTGGCCTTCACATCGGTAATAATACAGTCGACCATATTCAATCCCCCACAGTAAAATTTGCTTACTTTATTGAATTTGTCACTTGTCACGACAATATATCTTTTCCCGGTACACGCTTTCAGCATCGTCTCATTAATTACCGCCTCATGCATAACGGAGGAACTGAGTCCACCCTCTAAGCT
>CAUEKH010000189.1 GCA_959018155.1 uncultured Hungatella sp. | reverse complement strand
TACCGTTCCAGCGCCTGTTCCCCGCACATGGCTGTCTGTTCATAAAACGCATCGCCATCCTGATTTTCAAAATCAACGCAGTTCTCATCCAGGTGTTCTCTCAGTTCCTCTAAAATCCGTTCCTTCCCGACTCCCGGCAAATCCATTTTATTGATGAAAAGAAACGTCGGGACACGATACCTTGCAAGAAGACGCCACAGCGTCCTTGTGTGTTCCTGAACTCCCTCAGAACCGCTCACCACCAGGATAGCGTAATCGAGGACCTGCAGCGTGCGTTCCATTTCCGCCGAAAAATCCACATGGCCCGGCGTATCTAAGAGAGTAATCTCCATCTCTCCCCATTTTAAAAGAGCCTGTTTCGAGAAGATAGTAATTCCCCTCTTTTTCTCCAGTTCATACGTATCTAAAAACGCGTCGCCCTTATCCACTCTTCCCAGTTTCCGGATATTGCCGCCCACGTAAAGCATGGCCTCAGATAAAGTAGTCTTGCCTGCATCGACATGAGCCAGGACGCCCACCGCCAGTTTCTTCATAAAGTTCTCTCTCCTCACGGATTTCATTCTCTCATATTTGTCTCATATTCGTATCATATTAGTCTCATATACCTCTCAAACCGCCACTGTTCCGGCCTTCGAGTTTCCTTATTATATCATAATTTGCAACCGCTGTCACCTGGACCTGATTTGCAGCGCAAAACAGCCTTGTATGACCAGCAACGAAATTTCAATGAATGAGACATGTATCATCACATTCCATTTTTTCACTCATATCATAACACTATACCAGATAAATCTGTTATATTAAGGAGGTCCCATGAAGCCAAAACTGGAAGTTTGTGGGGTCAGCTACTCCTGTCACCCGCAGACGTTTTTCCACCTGAAAAGTCATTGACATCTATTTTGAGTTTTATTGTGAGCCCATCCCTCCTTACCTCCACACGGTCCACAATCCTGTGAATAATCGTTTTCTGTATATCCGGAGGCGCCGTGACAAACCGGGTATCCCAGTCGGATATTACCGTGCTGACACCATCCGGGCCATACGCTCCGCCCTCTTTCTCCTCCAGACAGGATAAACCTTCTCTATATTCAGATTCCAGAGCCATAAGCTGGTTTTTCTTATCCGCAATTAATTCTGTCACCATAGACAGAGAAAGAGCAATATCACCGCGCAAAATATCCGGAATCTTATCCTGCATGACGGTGATATCTGACTGAAGTTTCGCTTTGCGCCTGTTATAAGTGTCCTCCGACGATTTTCTCCTCCTGGCGGCAGTCCTTTGCCGCTCCTCCAATTCCTGTTTTACGTCGGAAGCAGGCAGATGCCTCAAATAGACAGCAATTTTATCAATCACCACTTTCTCTATTTTACCGGCTACATAAGTATCAGCTGAATGACACTCCATTTTCCCGGTGGCAGCATTCACGCACTTGTACCGCGGGACTGATTTCTTATGTCGGACGCCGTCCTTTGTTGACCAGTAATAATATCCACTGCCATTCGACAGTCTGCCTTTGCAGTATCCACAGTAAATAATTCCCGACAACAGAAGTTTTCCGCCCGCAGTATGGGCCGTCCGGGCAGATTCCTGCACTGGCGATTGATGCGATTGATGTGGCTGATGCGTTTCTATTATCTTCTGAACCTTATTAAACATTTCTTCCGGCACGATTACCCATTCAGGGTTAATCTCCTCCGACAGGATCCACTGGTCCTTCGCCTGTCTGCCTCGGTTTCCATTTGCCTGAAATTTGCTGTAGGCAATTCGTCCGCTGTATATGGGGTTCTTTAGGATTCCTCCAATCGTACTTATATTCCATGTATTTCCGCCGGGCGACAAGATTTTTCTTTCATTAAGCGCCCTTGCGATCCGCCGGGCCCCGTAGTCACAGCTGTAGACGTAGTGAAAGATTTCGTACACAACAGCCGCCTGTTCCCGGTCAATCACCAGTCTCCGAAGCGCCCGTCCTTTCTTATCTATCTCACCGGTGAATTCCAGCCGATATCCATAGGGAACTCTTCCGCCCGCGTATTTTCCCTGCCTGATCAGTTCTGCCTGGGCGTCACGGACACGAACCCCTGTCTTGCGGGATTCTCCCTCTGCCTGCCAGAACCGGATGTACGTGATCAGTTTGTCTACGTGTTCCTCCGTCTTGAGCTGACCTTCATTGACGGACCAGACCTCAATGCCAAGCTGGTTGAGTCTCGCCACATAGAATGGAGTCTCGTCTTCCCGGCGCCCGATTCTGTCGGAAAAATACGTGAGCAGTATGTCAAATTCGTGCCGCTCTGCCATCTCCAGTATTTCAAGAAGAATATCTCTGTCACTGACTTTATTTTTATAGCCTGAGATTCCCTTTTCAAGCTTCTCACCGTAAAATACCCAGCCTTCTTTCGATTTCTTCTCAATAAATGCTCTGTTTTCCACTCGCTGCAGTGGAATATCATCCCCTTTCACCTGCTGCGCGCTGGAAACCCGGTACAGACATAAGACTCGTTTCATCGTTTTAAAATCTCCTTTCCTGGGAAGGAGAATCTCCGCGCTGTGCCCGTTTCGTCCCGGAGGAGTCTATATTCCTTAAATATTCATTTTTTAATATCTGACGTATTTCCCTGGAGAGTTCTTCACCGTCCGCTGTGTTCAGGAACTCGAGTGTGATCTGCATGTGGTCGCTGGGGTTATATTCCGTGATTTCATAATTTCCTTCTGAATTGACTGTAACGTTTAAAGATGTGTTTTCCATAGAAAATCCTGACTGCTCTTTATAGAATCCATATGATTCTTTCCAACCTGATATGAATAACTAAAAATGGTTTCTGCCGCCCCGGCTAAAAGTTCCGTAAAACCACAAAAACGATAACCTGCACGCTCTGCGCACAGGTCACCGTCTTCAACAAAATTCTCCGCGTCCTCCCCACCACGCTGCACCTGCAAATACCGGTACAAAAGGCTGGGAGGACGCGGAGAAAAAATAAAAACTTTTACTGTTTTTCCGGTTCCGACAGATAGGTACTGATCAGTTCAACCAGTTTATCAATTTCAATTGGCTTTGTGGTGTGGGCGTTCATCCCCGCATTGAGGGAACGCTCCACATCCTCTTTAAATGCGTTGGCGCTCATCGCGATAATGGGAATCTCCCGGGCGCCTGGTTTCCCGCATCTTCGAATCTCGCGGGCAGCTGTAAGCCCATCCATCACCGGCATCTGAATATCCATCAGAATCAGGTCATAATACCCTTCCGGTTTTTCCAAATAACTGTTTAAGGCTTCTTTTCCATCCTTCGTCCGTTCCACAGTAAAGTCATAGTTACCAAGAAGCGTCTCGGCAATCTCCGCGTTGAGATCATTATCTTCTGCCAGAAGAATCCGTTTCTCCTTAAAAGACTCCCCTGACCGTTCCTGATCTCGTTCCGCCGTCTCCTCATTTTCCTGGCTTCTGTCTAATTTCATCGGTATCGTGAAATAGAATTCCGATCCGGTTCCCAGCTGGCTCTCCACCTGCAGCGTCCCTCCCAGGAGTTCTACCAGATTCTTACAGATGGCAAGCCCCAGTCCCGTTCCCGGCATTTTACTGATACTTCCCCCATCTATCTGCTCAAATGCTTCAAAAATAACTTTCCTGTTTTCCTCGCTGATGCCGCAGCCGGAGTCTCTCACCCGGAATGTGAATTCAGCCTGTTCCTCATCGAGAGGCGTCTCCTCGGCGACCATAATCACCATCCCCATAGACTGGGTAAATTTGATGGCATTGCTCAGCAGATTTCCCAGAATCTCACGCAAAAAGACGGGATCCGACATTACAAACTGGTGCTGAATACTGATGGCCCGTGTCAGACCGACACCACTCCTGGAAGCGGAAAAACTGAACTCGGAAATAGTTTCCTCCAGAAGCTGACGAAGATCAAAGGACACCTCCCGGCACTCCATCTTTCCACTCTCGATCTTTGACATATCCAGCACGTCATTTACCAGCATCTGAAGATGCTGCATGGACAGCTTCATTTTATCGAGGCAGTCTGTAAGCTTATCCTGATCGTCCAGATTCAGCCTCGCAATATCAATCATTCCCATAATGCCGTTCATGGGCGTGCGGATCTCATGGCTCATCTTTGAGAGAAAACCTGTTTTCGCGGAATTGGATTGAATCGCAATCGCAAGTTCCATCTGAGCCTCTTTCAGGCGCTCACGTTCTGTTACATCGAGGAAGGTAAACTGGACAATATCAGCTTCCTTTTCTTCTACAATCCAGTTGGCTGTCCCCTCGATAATCAGGAAGCTTCCATTCTTCTTCGTTAAATTGAAACGGACCTCACGCTGCTCTCCTGGCTTTCCTAAGGAGTGCATAAATGTGCCGATTTTTGCCAGGCACTCCTGACGCTCGTTCTTTGGCGCACTGTTAAAGAGCAGTTTTTCAATATCCTCCTCATTCATTTCATCGAGAATCTTCAGTGCAATCCGGTTGATGCTCAGGATTTTGTTGCTTCTTATATCCACCTGGACAATACCGCAAATCGCTGTGTTATAGAGGACCTTATAAAGTCTGTCATACCGGTCGCGCTCTGCCTCCACCTGCTCTAAGGCGCGCTTTCTTGCGGTTGTATCCATAAAAGTACTCTGAATCAGCTTCTTGCCATCCGGTGTGCAGATTACCTTTGCAACTCCGGTCACCCAGCGGATACCATTATTTTTCGTATAAACCCGGTGTTCAAAGCTAGCACACTCGCCCTCTTCCTTCAGAGACAGCAGTGTTCTCCGGATATAGTCGGAATCCTCTGATACCGTTACCTCCGGAAGCGTCTGCGCCGTCTGCCTGCGGAACTCGTCCATGGATTCATACCCCAGCATCTGAACTGCTTCGCTGTTCGCGTTATAGCAGCGAAGGGTGTTATCCTCTATCTCATACTGCACAATTCCACAGACCACGTTCTGATACAGCTTATTGTAATAATCACGTTCTTTCTTAAGCTGTTCCTCATAGTCTTTGATCAGGGAAATATCTGTAACGATACACTGCAGCTCGACATGGCGCTCCTGACGGAATACCACAGCCTGCAGGGAACACCAGCGGCTCTTTCCATTCTTCTGCCACAGACGGCATTCTGATTTGAGAAGTTCGCCATTGGAAGCGGCATCGCGGATATCCTCCTTTAACTCAATCCAGTCCGAGGTATGTAACAGCCTGTCAAAACGGTTATGCAAATCGAGACGCATTTCCTCCGGTGTATAACCAATCAAGTCGAAGAAACTGTCATTTGCGTATTCGATAACCAGGATATCGTCAAATTTCAGCCGCAGGACGCCTCCCGGAACACTGTCCGTCAGATGCTTCAAATCGTATTTGGCCGCCTCTAAACGTTTCGTAATGTCAAACATGGACACGAGGACGCCTCTGGCCGTGTGGGTGTGGTCAAAATAGGGGCGGATTCTCACCAGCCAGATTACATTATTCTGGTCGGTAATCTCTTTTTCCACAATCTTTCCCTGTCTCGACACATCCGTTACATCCTGCGTAAAATCGGGATAAGAGTCCAGGAAATTAATCTGGGTAACGGGACGTTCCAGATCTGTAATCCGCAGATTCGTATGCTGCAGCATAATGGGAGTAATCTTACGAATGTGCATCTTATCATCCACGTAGAGCGCGCCAACATCCGCATTGAGCAGGAGGTTGTCAAAGTCCGCGTTGGCCGT
>CAUEKH010000188.1 GCA_959018155.1 uncultured Hungatella sp. | reverse complement strand
CCAGGCTTTTCGGAACCGTCCGAAGCTGCTCGATCAGACGCATAATATACCAGTCCGTATCCGGCAGCGGATCCTCTTCCGGTTTCAATGGCATCTCATAGGAAATGGGTTCCAGCCTTGTCATGGAAGAATTTAAGTAGTAAATATCGTATACCCCTTCCACCTGCTCGTCCCCTCCGTCATTTTTTTTGCAGCCCGACAGGGACAGCACAAGAAGCAGGAGGAACAGGCCGTATAACCATCGTTTCATCGCATCGCCCTCCTGTCTATGGAATATAGGTCAGCGGGATTCTGACTGTGAAAGTCGTCCCCTCACCCTCCCGGCTGGTAAGCCGGATGGCGCCCTGGTGCATCAGGACGATACTTCTCGTAATCGCAAGGCCCAGGCCGGTGCCTCCCGTCTCCCTGGAACGCGCCTTGTCCACCCGGTAAAAGCGCTCAAAGACATGTTCCTGGAATTCAGCCGGAATCCCGATCCCGGAGTCTGCCACCTTAACATAGAAAAACTTGTGGTCCGCGTCTAAGGTCACGCGCACCCAGCCGCCCTCTACATTGTACTTGATGGCATTTTCCACAAGATTGTTGAATGCCTGGGACAGTTTTACCTCATCCACATCGGCTGTCACCTCGCGGATACTCTCAAATGTAAGTTCCACATTTCGTTTTCCAGCGATGGGGCGGAGTCTCTTTAAGATCAGTTCCATCAGACCGTTGATATTTACCTGGGCGATATTCAGCACATTTCCGGCAGTCTTGTCCATGCGGACCAGAGAAAGAAGATCATCAATGATCTTGCTCTCCCGGTCGATCTCATCGGAAATGTCCGTCATAAACTCCCGATAAAGTTCCACCGGGACGTCGTCCATACTCATAAGAGAATCAGCCAGCACCCGGATAGAGGTGATGGGCGTCTTCAGTTCGTGAGAGACGTTGGAAACGAACTCTTCCCTCGACTGATCCACCGCCTTTAATTTCTTGAGCGTCTTGCTGATGGACTCCGTTATACGCTCCATCTCCTTGTAGGAATGGGAACTGATATCTTCGTCTAAATTTCCTTCTTCCACCCGGTTCAGCTTAAACTGCAGTTCCTTAAATGGCTTCAGCAGCAGCTTCACCAAAAGCACGACGAGAATCGCCAGGATGGTAAACATCATCACATGGAGAAAACTGCCTTTCTCTGACACAGCCGTAATCCGGTTGAGCAGATCCTCTGTGGAGGCCGTCACAATCATGACCCCGTCGATCACCTTGTCCTCGCTGTTGGAGTAGATCGGTATGGTCAGAGCCGCGTAATTTTTCTCTGAATTGTATTTGCTACTGTTCTCTCCGTTAAAGCACCGGATAACCTCCTCCGACACATTCAGTTTACCGACAGATAAAGAAAATGTATCGCTGATTATCCGGAAATTCTTATTGACAATAAAAATTCTGCCGTTGAACATATCGGCCTTTATAGCCATCTCATTATCCAGCAGCGTATCCCTGGGCTCTGTCGATAAATAGGCCGCCCGGGTCATCTTATTGCTTAAAATAGTACACTGATTCTGCAGTTCCTGCATTCTGGCATCAATCTGATTCTGCCGGTATGTCCTCAGCATAATCTCATTTTCAATCAGCGTCGGCGCAAAACCAACCAGGAGGAACAGCGCAATCAGCAATACACTTAAGCTAATGGTAATTCTGAATTTTACCGGTTTCATATGGAAAAACATACCGGCATTCCTCCCACTCTGCTTTTCCGTCATCAGGAAAGTTTTTTCGTACACGCAATCGCCAGCGCACCCGGGCCAATGTGGCACGATACGCTTAAGGATAAATGATCCACATAGATCTCACCGGTCTTCGGGAACATTTCCATCAGTTCCCGTTTAAATTCCAGGGCGGCAGCCTCGCTGTTGGTGTGGGCAATAGCAATGTGGGTATCCACCGCCTCCGGATCCCCGAACCGCTCCTCCAAATCCTTTTTAGCCGCCGTCACCATGATGGATTTAGCCTGTTTCATCGTTCTGGCCTTTGCAAAGGCATCCAGCTTCTCTCCCTGAATTGTGAGAACCGGCTTAATCCGCAGAAATGTACCGAGAAGCGCCGCTGCCGGAGTAATCCGACCACCCTTTTTTAAATATTCCAGCGTATCAACAGTAATATAGATCGAAGAATCAGAGCCGCTCTCCTCCAGTTTTCTTTTGATTTCCTCCGCCGCCATACCGGTATCCGCAAGCCTCTTCGCCTCCATCACCGACTGGCGCAAAGTCACGGAAATTCTGTGGTTATCGACAACGCAAACCTTTCCGTCGAAATCGGCAGCCAGCATATGGGCATTTTCACAGGCGCTGCTGAGCCCGCTGGACATGGGAATATGAACGACTGCGTCATTTTCCTTCAATAAATCGTTCCACAGGTCGAGAAGCGCAGCCGGCGCCGGCTGGGAAGTGGAGATATCCGCGCCCTCCCTCAGCTTTTCATAGAACTTCTCCTGCGTCAGGCTGATATCTTCAAAATACGTGTCACCGTCCATCATGAACGGCATGGGAACCACATGAATTCCCGCTTCTTCCCCCTGTTTCTGGGTAATTCCACTGTTACTGTCCGTAACGATCGCTGTTCTCATCTGCTATTCTCCTTTATTTCGTTCCTGTTCCGCCTCATTGGCAGAAGTATATAACTGATAATAAATTCCCTGTTTTTTCAGAAGCTGCTCGTGATTTCCTTCTTCTACAATATTGCTTCCGGACAGCACAAGAATTCTGTCCGCATTTTTTATCGTAGTCAGCCTGTGGGCGATGGTGAGGGTTGTCCTTCCCTTGGCCAGCCGCTCCAGGGACTGAGATACGAGATGCTCGCTCTCATTGTCGAGGGCAGAGGTGGCCTCATCGAGAATCAGAACCGGAGGATTCTTTAAAAATACTCTGGCAATGCTGATCCGCTGCTTCTGCCCGCCGGAAAGCTTCACGCCGCGCTCTCCCACATACGTATCATACCCATTTTTAAGCCCCATAATAAAATCGTGAGCCCCGGCCATCTTCGCCGCCGCCACAACTTCTTCCCTGGTCGCTCCGGGATGGCCATATTCGATGTTTTCATATACCGTTCCCGAGAAAAGATAGACATCCTGCTGAACCACGCCGACGCTGTTGCGGAGACTTCCCAGCGTCACATTTCTGATATTCTGCCCATCCAGAAGGATCCGTCCTTCCGTCGGGTCGTAAAAACGCGGAATCAGGTTGCAGAGCGTCGTCTTGCCGCCTCCGGATGGTCCCACCAGCGCAACCTTCTCGCCCGGTTTAATCTCCAGATCAATGCGGGAAAGCACCGGATTGTGGTCATCCGGATACTCAAATGAGACTCCCTCAAATACAATATCACCGCGGACATCTTTCAACGGCACCGCGCCTTCCTCGTCAAAAATATCCACCGACGCATCCATCAGCTCTGTAAAACGCTCGATTCCCGTCATACCTCTCTGGAACTGCTCCGCAAACTCGATAATCCGGCGGATGGTTGCCAGCAGCGTCGTCACATACATGGTATACGCCACCAGGTCACCCGGCGCAATCAGCCCTTTCAGCATAAATAAACCGCCGGCCACAATTACCACCACGTACATCAGACCGTCGAACATGCGGATCGTATTCTGAAATGCCGCCATGTACTTGTACGTCTGACGCTTGATATTTAAAAATTCTTCATTATCCCGGTTGAATTTCTCAATCTCCACCTTCTCGTTGGCGAAGGCCCTTACGACCTTATTGCCCAGAAGGCTGTCTTCAATCCTGGCATTCAACTCTCCGATATGGTACCGCTGGCGCTTAAATGCCTTCCGCACCTGGATATTAAAATACGAACAGGAAACAGCCATCACCGGAATCAGCACAAAGATGATCACGGTCAGCGGAAGGTTGATTCCCGCCAGTATCACGAAAGCCACCGCAGTCTTCAAAAACGCAATAAAAAATTCTTCCGGGCAGTGGTGGGAAAATTCCGTCACATCAAACAGATCGCTGGTGATCCGGGACATAATCTGTCCCACCTTCGTATTGTTAAAGTAATTATCCGACAGCTTCTGGAGATGTTCAAAGGCATCATGCCTCATATCCGTCTCAATCCCGGCCCCCATCACGTGACCGGTATAGGCCATATAGAAGCTGGCAAGGCCGTCGACGATACGCAGTCCAAAATAAACAGCGCCGATCCCAATGATCATCTCCGTCGTCAGAGAAGCCAAATCCTTCATCCCCTGGTTGGTGATATAGCGCAGAATCAGCGGCAGCACGAGTTCACAGATTGTGGTAAGCGCCGCGCAGAATAAATCAAAAATCATAATCCGTGTGTATTTCTTATAATAGGGCACAAATCTCCTTAAAAGTGTGCCTGTCTTCATTTCCCTCTGTTCCATCATAAACCTCTACTCTGTAATTCTTATTTTTTTTACCAGTTCAAGAGCCCACTCTTTTTCCCCCGGACTCCTGCTGGTGATGTGAATATTTGTCCTCTGTTCCTGATACAGCACCTGGGCGGAGCAGTTATAAAGGGTAACCCCTTCTGTCTCCTCCGGTTCATAGAAGACTGCTTTTGCCCTGACTTCCCCTGTTTCAAACTCCACCGTCTCCTGCGGCACCCCCTGTGTAAACCACGCCTCCTTAAAGTCGGCAGCCCCCCTGGCCTCTATGGCAACACCGTATATATAGTAATCATGGTCCCCGTACCCTTCTCCATCGTAATAATGATCCATCCCATTGCAGGGTTTCTCATCAAAAATAAAGCTTCCCGGCAGCGGAAACTTCACCTTTCCCAATTTCCGGTAAATCAGACGTTTCCGGCAGCCCACCTCCACATCGTGAGGCAGCGGCGAAAGCCCTTCCACATCTGCCGGCTCATGCTCTGCTAAAGCGCACACCTCCAAATACTCCCTGACCGGAAATGGAATCATTCTGTCCATGGAAACAGCCATTTCCAGATTTTTAATGACAGCATCATTTATTTTTTTATCTTCGGCACTCCGCTTCGACGGCATAAAGTAACACGTCTGATTCAGGAGTGCAAGCCCGCAGTTGCGGTAATACCAGGCATCTTTTTCCAGTTCATTCCAGATGAAAAACTCCCTGGCAAACGCCATGCTGAGTCCGGAATTGACCAGCCCCTTAATTTCCGCATAAGTAAAAGGACGTATATGGGTAATCAGCGCCCCTTTCCGCCCCTCCGGCTCGTAATACGCATCGGGCCAGCAGAACGTCTCCTTATCTCCTTCCTCCCAGCCTGATACCGCCGCCATCACTTCTGTAAACCACCGGTAAAAATAATTCCGTCTCATGGAGAGGAAATCGCGTCTCCTGTAGTACCCCGTCTGGTCGTCGACCTCCAGCTTCCAGTCGCCCGCCTTCGCAAGACGTTCCAGAAACTCTATGACCGCCACATGAAATCCCGGCCCGGCAATATTGGTCTGGCTCTCGCCTGTCACTTTTTTGTTATCCCAGAGAAACCAGATATAGCCTCCCGGACAGAGCCGGCACCTGAAATACCCCTCTTTTGTGTCACAGGAATAGCCCATTTCTTCAGCCAGCTTCTGAATGAGTCCTTCTGCTGACTTTGTATCCCAACGTCTTATGGGGATCAGTCTGCGCTTTGGTTCTATTGAAAATTTTATTTTGATAGCCATTGGATGCCCTTTCTTACACGTCTTTCTCTATTCTATCGTATTTTGC